>CAZRTY010000016.1:0-19138 GCA_964603055.1 uncultured Rhodothermales bacterium
CCTGATGAGTCTTCCCGCCCCGCGATCGATCACGTAAATATTCCCGAGCGGATCGACCGCCAGACGGGTGGCATCGCGGAACGTGGCAATGATCTCGAGGTCCGCCGGCGCCGACGACACCCCGAAGCACGCCACGGTGGCTGCCAGCGCAACGGCGCGGCCCCAGCTACGCAATGCGCGCCAACCCTTTACGCCCAATATCCCGCCTGGCATACTTTCCCTCAAATGATATCAAGTCGGCCGCCGAATAAGCCCGTTCAAGGGCCTGATCCAATGTTTCGCCGATCGCCGTCACGCTCAGCACGCGACCCCCCGCCGTCAGGATCCGGCCGCGCTCATCTATACGTGTCCCGGAATGAAAAACCGTTACGCCATCTACTTCAGCCGCTCGATCGAGACCTGTAATTTCATGCCCCGTTTGATAGGCGCCTGGATAACCGCCTGATGCAAGTACGACCGTCGCCGCGGCGCCCGGACGATTTCGGAGGGTGATCTGGGAAAGTTCGCCGTTTGCGATGGCCGTAATCATTTCCACCGCACTGGTTTCAAGCATGGGAAGCACAACCTGCGCCTCGGGATCTCCAAGGCGGCAGTTATACTCGATGACACGAGGTCCTTCGTCCGTGATCATCAATCCCACAAACAAAACGCCCTTGTACGGACATCCCTCCGCTTCCATCCCTCGAAGCGTGGGCTCAATCACCAGTCGCTCAACCTCTGCAAGCATCCCGTGGTCAACGATCGGCGCCGGGGTGTAAGCGCCCATCCCACCAGTATTCGGACCTGTGTCGTTCTCGCCGATGGCCTTGTGATCCTGCGCCGGCAGAAGAAGTGAGTACGTGTTGCCGTCGCACAGCGCAAAAATGCTGGCCTCCTCTCCCACCATGAACTCCTCGACGACGAGTTCATCACCGGCCGATCCGAAGACATCGGTGCGGAAGATGGCATCGAGCGTGGCGATCGCCTCGGGAAGCGTTCGACAAACCACGGCTCCCTTACCTCCTGCAAGTCCGGACGCCTTGAGCACAATCGGGGCGCCCTCGGTTTCAATGTAAGCGCGCGCCTCATCATACCGGCTCCGATGAAACGTGCGATGCTTCGCCGTTGGTATGCCGTGCCGGATCATGAAGTCCTTCGAGAAACTCTTGCTTCCCTCGAGCCTGGCCGCGGAAGCCGTGGGACCAACCACGAGAACGCCTTCCTTTTCGAGCGTATTGGCGATGCCGCGGACGAGCGGCGCTTCCGGCCCGACAATCACGAGGTCGATAGACTCCTTACGAATGAACGCCAGCAGGTTGATGTCGTCCCCATCGACCAAATCGACATTCGTGCCCAGGTCGGCCGTGCCCGCGTTGCCGGGTGCAAAGAACAGGTCAGGCCGGCTGGGATCCTTCGCGAGGATGTAGCCAAGGGCGTGTTCGCGGCCGCCGCCGCCGATAATCAGGATGCGCATTGAGAGGAGGGCTTCTTCATCGGACCGCGAAATATACCACCTTACGCCCATCATCGACGCGGAGTCTGACCTTTAGCCCATTCTTCAATCCGATAGGATCTCCGATTGTCGAACTTGACGGGCTTAGATCACATAATACTGCTCAATAATCTCGGCCGGCACCATCACCTTTCCTCGTGTCGTTGAACCTTCCAGTTCACTTCAACGTCACAGGTGACTTTGCTAAAAAGCCGGCACTCCATTGCTACAGAAGTCGACGTTAACGACGCTCATCAAGCTTGCGCTTGCCGGCGGCATCCTGGTCTACCTCATTCGTGTTGTAGACTTCAGGTTGATTGTCGATACGGCACGCCAGGCAGACCCGTTCTGGATCGCCGCGGCGATACTTCTTTTGCCCGTCAACCTGTTCATTGAGGGCACGCTGTGGCACCGGATCACACGGCTGACGCCGTTACGCGCTCCATTGCGCATGGCTTTCGGTGCATTGTTGAGCGGATATGCGGTCGGCTTCTTCACGCCCGGCCGAATCGGCGAGCTCGCAGGGCGCTCCTTCTATTATGGGAGCAACAACAAGTGGGAGCTCAGCATGCTGGTGATGTACCAGCGGATGATCGACATGCTGGTCGGAGTGACGGTCGGGATGTTCGCCATGCTCGCCTTCATGTACCTCGCGCGCCCCGAGCCGTTGTCGATGTGGTGGATTTTCGTGGCGATTGGCCTTGCAAGCATCCTCCTCCTCGGCTTTGTGCTGCTGATGCCGCGGCCGGCGTATCGCATACTTGACCGCTGGATCAAACGCCCGAAGGTGCTGGAGCCGGTGGAATTCCTGCAGCGCGTCGAGAATCGGCACGTTGGCCCATACGTCGCCCTGTCGACGACGCGTTATCTGGTCTTCGTGTCGCAGTTCGTGTTCTTGATGTTCGCATTTTCGGGCACGGCACCCGTGGAGCAGGTGTACACCGGTGCCTCCATGACCTTCTACGCCAAGTACCTAATCCCGTCGATCACACTGATGGATCTCGGGATACGCGAAGGTTCGGCCGTGTTCTTTATGGGCCAGGCGGGATTTCCCGAGGCGGCCGCCTTTAACGCCTCGCTGATGATGTTCTTTATCAACCTCGTCGTTCCTTCAACAGCGGGCGCACCATTTGTCTTTCGACTCAAGCTGCGAAAGGAGACGGTCGAGGAACGAGATACGGCTGCGACGGGCGCCTGAGCAATGAGTTGGTTCGATATTTCGTTGCTCGTCTTTGCGCTGTATTACGGCGGATTGATGTCGCTTTTCGCCTTCGGCTTTTTCCGCACCTTGAAGCGGAAGAACATACGCAGCGAGCCGCCCCTGCCAAGTGTGACGGTCGTCGTCGCGGCCCGGAACGAAGAAGCATCCATCCGTCGATGCCTCGTCAGCATACTCGCCAATGACTATGCAGCAATGGAAGTGGTCGTCGTTGATGATCACTCCGAGGATAAAACGGCGGAGGTCGTGCAGGCGCTTGCCCGTGAGGACAAACGCCTTCGCCTGATTTCGCTTTCAAATGGCGATGTCCCGGTTCTCACCGGTAAAGGCCGCGCGATCTACGAGGCGGTTAGATCGTCCACGGCCGAGCTCATTTTGTCCACCGATGCCGACTGCGAGGTCGACGAGCAGTGGGTTCGGCGCATGGCCGAAACGTTCGTTGAGGAAACTCAGTTCGTTGCCGGTCCAGTGGTGTACAATTTCGATCGAACCTGGTACACCCGCTTGCAGGCTCTTGAGTTTATGGGGTTGATCGCGGTGGGCGCCGGAGGAATTGGTGCCGGCGTTCCAAACATGTGCAACGGTGCAAACCTGGCGTATCGTCGCGAGATGTATCTCTCGCGGATTACGGGGGCGATGCTCAAGGGCGCGCAGCCCAGTGATGAAGCGCTCCTGCAGTTGCTGCACGCAGAGAACCCTCGATACGTTCGCTTCTGCAGTGATCATGAGGCGGTCGTACGCACGGACCCCGTCAATTCGCTTCCCGATTTTCTGCGCCAGCGACAGCGCTGGGCGAGTAACGGCGCGCATTATCCAACGCCTTCGCTCGTTGCGGCTATCGTAGGTGTTTACTTGTTCTACGCGCTCTTCTTTCTGGCGGGGATCCGCGTCATCATCTCGCCGGCCACCTGGTTGGTGTTCCTCATTGCAGCGCTGATCAAGCTATTGCCTGAAGGCGTACTGTTATTCACATCGACGCGCTACTTCAAGCGGCGCGGCCTGATGCGGTGGTTCATTCCCGGGCAGCTGATTCAAGTGCCTTACGTGGTGGCGATCGGTGCGGCAGGATCGCTATTCGACGTATCGTGGAAAAACCGGCGGGTGCCGCCGTTATGATGGGCCCCACAATGACAAGCGCGGGATCGATGAGGCGCGATTTCATCGGAGTCACGCTCCCGAGGATAGCAGCGCCCTGGCTGGATAGGCTCGTCTGGCGTATTCCGGACCATGTTGACGAGCGAATTGCCTATCTCACCTTTGACGACGGCCCGACGGCGGAAGGAACGGAGCGGCTGCTCGATCTTCTGGATGACTACGAGGCACAGGCAACGTTTTTTCTCCTCGGTTCACAGGTAGACCAACACCCGCATCTCAGAGATACGATTGAACGCGCGAGCCACCGCGTTGGCGTCCACGGTTACGCGCATCTGGATGCGTGGACGACGCGCTCCGCTGAAATACGCAGCGATCTGGGGAGAGCCATTCGGGCGGTCCGCCCCAGCGGTCGGTTCTGGTACCGCCCGCCGTACGGCCATATCACGCCGCGCCTGATGCGCGCCGCTGAGTCGGCCGGCGGCCGCGTTGCGATGTGGGATATCCTGGGGGGAGAATTTTACCGCCAGGCGCTAGCGGCCGAAGTCGCGAATAGAATCTGTCGCTTCATCCGGCCGGGCTCCATCATCACCCTACACGACAACGCGTCGTGTATCTCGATGTCGCTTGATGTCACGCGCGCCGTCCTCGACCGACTCGTGCCCAAAGGCTGGTCTTTTCGCCATCTCCCAAATCCATGACTCTCGCCACTATTTCCGTTGTCATCTACGCGTTCCTAGGTCTGATTGCGGCCCTGATGCTGATGAAGTCGCGACGGGCGGAGGTACCGCAAGTTGAGCTACCGTCGGTGACCGTCATCGTCGCGGCTCGTAACGAAGAATCCGCTTTGCCTGATTGCCTCGATGCGCTTGCGGCCCAGAACTATCCGGCGGATCGGATCGAGTTTTTGATTGTGGATGATGAGTCGACCGATGCCACGGCAGCTCTTATCCGAGAGCGCATGAGCGACGAGCGTTTTCAGCTCCTTCATGTGGAGTCCTTGCCCGGCCACCCGCCCGGGAAGTCGGCTGCGCTCCACACCGGCATGAATCGCGCGACGGGTGACATCGTGCTCTTCACCGATGCCGACTGCCGCCCGCCCGCACAGTGGGCGCGATCAATGGCATCAAAACTTGCAGCGTCATCATCGCTAGTTATGCTTGCCGGAAGCACGCATGTCAAAGGCCGCGGGCTGTGGGCGCGACTGCAAACAGCGGACTGGGCGCTCTTGAAAGGCGTGGCCTCGGGAATGTCGGCCGCCGGCTTCACGCTGACGGCCATGGGCAACAACATGGCAATCCGGAGATCAGCCTATGAGGACGTCGGGGGCTATCCGTCGATTCCTCCAAGTGTGACGGAAGACTACGCGCTGTCGCGTCGTCTGGCCGGCATCGGCGGGATCGCGCTGGACGCACATCCCTCCCTCAATAACATCACGCTGCCCGTCGAATCGCTGACAGCTTTCTTCAAGCAGCGTCGTCGCTGGGCGCGCGGAGCTCTGGCGGCATCGCCGGCTGCGTTTGCATTTTACGCGGCTGTACTTGCCGCTCATGCACTTCCGCTGCTGCTCGTCTTCACGGCAGGATCGGCGCTGATTCCGCTCTTCATCGCAAAGGTCGCAACCGACGGCATTGTCATCGCGGCGGCTTCTCGGCCGGAAGACCGCTGGAAATCGCTTGCTGCTCTTCCGTTGTACGAGTTGCTGCTATACGCCTACGTCCTCGCGCTGCCGCTGTCGCTCGCCGTCGCGCCTGACATCACCTGGAAGAATCGGCGTCATGCGGAAGGCTCGACGTCGGGCACGGGCGAATAATTCGGTCCAACCACGACGTTGAGTGCCGAGGGCAGCACCTTGAAGTGCACGCTGCGATCGGTGACGAGATCGCCGTCCACGTTAAACCACATGGGCGGCTCAGACTCTACGCGGAGCGATTTTACACGGCGATGAAACACCAGCTCGCTCTCGGTCCAGTTTCCCGCCATTAATCGTGCGGCCACCTCAGCGATACGCGGTACGCTGCCACGCTCCACGACGATGACGTCGAGTAGGCCATCCGACGGATTCGCCATCGGAGCCACTCTCCGCCCGCCGCCCACCGTGCGTCCGTTTGCGATGATGATGTTCAGCGCCTCGATCTCTTCCAGCGGTCCATCATCCCATTTCAGCTTCAGCCGGTAGTTTGCCATGTCTGGGAGGCTTGCCGCCGCGCCGAAGATATAGGCCAAGGATCCCCACGTGCTCTTCAATTCGCTCGACATGTTATTGTCGACCTGGCCGGAGAAACCGCCTGCCGAGACATTGACGCCGTATACGAGCTGGCCTTGACTCTCGAGTGAAAACGCATCGATCTGTGCTGCTCTTCCCTCTTCAAGCGCGGCGATGGCGCCGTCGAGTTCGAGTGGGATGTCGAGCGTGCGGGCGAGGTCGTTCCCCGTGCCGAAGGGTACAATCCCCAGCTCGATATCACTGCCTGACGACAGCACGGCGTTGACGACTTCATTAATCGTACCATCACCCCCAACAGGGACGATACGCGCGGCGCCGGCCTCGATTGCCTCTCTTGTCTTCTGCCGGCAATCCGACTCACCCGATGCTTCGACCACATGAGCATCGAAGCGAACATTCTCGTGGAGTCGGTCGCGCAGTTCGGCTTGACCGGCATTGGGATTGGTGATAAACCAGGTCGCGCCTTTTTGCACGGACGTCAGTGAATTTCGGGATAGGCGGAGCGGTCGTAAAACGGATTCTCGTCCGGAGTCTCTTCGCCGAGATAAATCGCGCGATAGCGGACGTAGTTCAGCGCGAATTGTCTCACCTCTGCAACTTCGTCGTCCGTCAGTTCTCGCACTACTTTCGCCGGTGAGCCCATCACGAGCGACCGCGGCGGGATCTTCGTGCGAGACGTCACGAGGGACCGGGCGCCGATGAGCGAGCCTTCGCCGATGACGGCATGATCCAGCACCACGGCCCCGATACCGATGAGCGCGCCGTCTTCGATCGTACATCCATGCACAACGGCGCTGTGGCCAATGGTCACATGATTCCCGATTAGCGTCGGCGCCGTGCCGTGTGTCACATGCACGACAGCATTGTCCTGAACGTTGGAGCCCTCACCGATACGAATCCAGTTGACGTCGCCCCGGACGGTGGCGTTAAACCAGATGCTTGCATTCTTGCCGAGCGTGACGTCGCCGATGACATCGGCCGAGTCGGCAATGAAGTTGCTTCGATCGTAAATCGGCGCAGCGCCTATGAATGGGCCAATCACATCAGTCCCTCAGTAGCTCTTTTAGTTCGGTAAGCATCAGCAGAGCCTCGATGGGCGAGAGCCGATTCGGGTCCAAGTTATCGATTCGTTCTCGAAGTTCCTCGAGCACGGGGTCGGCGGGCTGCATGAATAGCGACATCTGACGCTGGCCTTCTTCATCGAGCTCGGGCATCGTCGCCACCTGGTCGACGCGCGTGGGCGCGCCGTCTGACGACGTCTCGACAGGCGTCGACACCGCAAGCCGCTGGCTCTCGAGATGGCCGAGCACCTGCCGTGCGCGCTCGATAATCGGGAACGGCAAGCCCGCCATCCGCGCCACTTCGATTCCGTACGAATGATCGGCTCCGCCGGGGATGAGCTTCCGCAGGAAAATCACCTTGCCATCGTGCTCCTGTACTTGAACCCGCGCATTGCGAATCCTCGAGAAACGCTCTTCCAGCTCGTTCAACTCATGATAATGCGTCGCAAAGAGCGTTCGCGCCGCGTTTGACGGCTGCTCATGCAAATATTCCACGAGCGCCCAGGCGATCGACAGTCCGTCGAACGTGCTCGTTCCGCGGCCGACCTCATCCAGCAATATCAGCGACGCCGGCGTGGCATTGTTCAGGATGTTCGCCGTCTCATTCATCTCCACGAGGAACGTACTCTCACCCGCAGCGAGGTTGTCGGACGCCCCGACGCGCGTGAAAATCCGATCGGCGATGCCTATCCGCGCCTTCGTTGCAGGTACGAAAGAGCCGACTTGAGCGAGCAGCACGATGAGACCCGTCTGGCGAAGCACGACGCTCTTCCCTGCCATGTTTGGCCCGGTAATAATCAGGATCTGATCATTCTCAGGGTCGAGATCGATCGAGTTTGGGATGAACGGCTCACCGGGCGGAAGTGTGCGCTCAACGACGGGGTGCCGGCCTTCCTCGATCAGTAACTCACGTCCATCGGTGAGCTCAGGCTTGACGTAGTCATGCCGCACGGCGACTTCCGCGAGCGAGGCCAGACAATCGAGCGTGGCCAACGCGTGTGCATTGAGCTGCAACACCTCGGCATGCTCCGCAACGGCCATCCGGAGTTCGTTAAACAGCTCCGCCTCGAGCCCCGCGATTTTCTCCTCTGCCGACAGAATCCGCTCCTCATACTCCTTGAGCTCCGGCGTGATGTACCGCTCTGAGTTGACCAGCGTCTGCTTGCGGATATACTGCTCGGGTACCTTGTCTTTATGGGTATTGGTGACCTCCAGATAGTACCCGAAGACCTTGTTGAAGCCGACTTTAAGCGATGGGATGCCGGTGCGCTCGATCTCCTGCGCCTGCATCTTCGCGACCCAATCTTTGCCCGATCGCGCCAGCGCCCGCAGCTCGTCGAGCGTATCGTTATAGCCTTCCCGAATTAGCCCGCCATCGCTCATCGTGGACGGTGGATCGTCAGAGATGGCCCGAGCGATTCGTTCTGCGACGTCCTTGCATAACTGGAGTCGGCTCCCGATCGCATTGAGGGTGGTGTGCTCGACTTCCTCGGCCAGATGTTTCTTGATGGCGGGGATCCGCTCAAGCGTGAGGCGGATATTCAGCAAGTCGCGCGGGGTGGCTCGGCCTACGCAGACTTTCGTCGAGAGGCGCTCGAGATCGCCCACCTGTCCGAGTTCTTCGCGAAGGGATTCTCGCACGCGGGTATTCCGAAGGAGCGCCTCGACGGCCGACTGACGTTGCTCGATTTGGTCGAGCTTACGGAGGGGCCTCACCAGCCATTGACGCAGCAGGCGCGCGCCCATCGGCGAGTGCGTCTCGTCCATGATGTCGATGAGCGTGCCGTCCTGCCCGCCATCTCGCATCGACGCGATCAGCTCAAGGTTGCGCTTCGTCTGCGGATCGAGAGCCATGAAATCGCCGACCTGATGTCGAACGATCCTACGGATGTGTGGAAGGCGCCCTTTCTGCGATTCATCCAGATAATTAAGCGCAGCACCCGCGGCAACGATGCCCATCCGGAGCTCGTCAACGCCGAAACCCTTCAACGAGTGGGTCTTGAAGTGACGCAACAGCGTCTCGTACGCGAAATCATACCCAAAAACCCAGTCCTCGCGGGGCGTCACCACGAAGCTTCGGTCACGGAGGCGGTTCAGGTCGTCGCGACGACGGCGGTCGACGAGCACCTCTGCCGGGGATATCGTGAGGAGGTGTTCTTCGAGGCGACCGAGCGGCACCTCACATAACGAGAAGTCACCCGTAGAAGCGTCAATGAACGCAAGGCCTACAGGCTCCTCGTCCGATTTGCCCGCGCCAAAATGGACAGCCGCCAGAAAGTTAGAGCGCCGCGGATCGAGCAGTTCGTCGTGCAGGGTGACGCCTGGTGTGACCACCTCGACGACATCTCGCTTGACGATCTTGCGGGCATATTTAGGGTCTTCCAGTTGCTCGCAGATGGCTACTCGAAGACCAGATCGGACGAGCTTAGGCAGGTAGTTGTCGAGCGCGTTGTATGGAAAGCCCGCAAGCGGAACGTCCTTCGCCTGGCCATTCGATCGCCGCGTGAGCGTGATCCCCAGGATGCGGCTGATCGTGCGGGCGTCGTCATCGAACGTCTCGTAGAAGTCGCCCATTCGAAAGAGCAAGACGGCATTCGGATGCCTGCCCTTGATCTTGTAATACTGCCGCATGAGCGGCGTCTGCCCCTTCTTTTCCAGCTTCTCGGTCATTGTCCGAACAATAAGTCGAATCGTACGCCGTGAGGCGACCTATCCAGAGATTCTATACAACGAGTGCCCGCTCTCGTTCGTGAATCCATGAAGGTATCAGCAGCCTCTGCCATTCGCAACGTGCCGGCCCTTCACGAATCGTAAAGTGCAGGCTGTCTTGTAGGTGGTGATCTCACCGAGAAGCTGCGGTACCACACACGTCATCGACCGCCGGGCCTTTGTCATCTATTTTACGGCCGAGCATTTGTGTGCACCGGAAAGGCGTCTACATTGATGTGAGCGGAGACGAGACAAACCCCGGATCGCCATGTCTTGCTGGTACGAGGTCTTCGACAACGAGCACGTGCAGCTTAACACGCGCCGAAAGGTGAGCGTGCTGGGCGCGGTCATGCTCGGCGCATTGGTTATGACGATTTCGGCTGCCGCCGCCACCTTCGCCGGTCCGCTGCCGATCGTAGCCGGCATGTTCTTCATCGTCGGGGGATGGCTCCTCACCGTCGCGTGGTGCGGCGTCCGCTTCCGGCGGCTTCGACGGCTCGCGTGGTGCCTCCGGGTTTCAGATGATGGAATCGTCGCCTACGACTATTCCCGTAAGAAAACGGTCATCCCCTGGGAGGACGTATCGCAAATCGAGTGGACGGGCGAGAGCCTGCTTATTTCGGGGCCACCACCGTGTTCGATCGAAATCCCGCATCTCTTCAGCGAATTCTCGACCCTCAGCCACGTCATCCTCGACGAAGCGGAGCACCATTCCGTGTCAATTCTGGTAGAGGGCCGGACGTTGGAGTCCGTGTCGACCGAGCAGCTCTATCCTTTTCTTGCAGAACTTGAGATTGCCTCGGCGTCTCGCGCCGACGACAACGGCCTCACGCTGCGAGGCGGCTGAGCGTTAGGTCTATCAGCGGAACGCGGAAGATCAGCTGACAATCCGCACGAAGCGGCGTTTGCCCACCTGGATAACGAAGCTCTTTGCGTCCGACAGGTCGACCTGAAGCATCGGGTCCGTCGACTTCTCCCCATCAATCGACACAGCATTCTGCGTGACGAGCCGACGCGCTTCGCTGTTCGATTTCGTCATTCCCGACTGAGTAAGGAGGGTCAGGATGCCGATGGTGCCGTCCTCCTCGGGCGCCGGCTTGAACTCCGGCATATCGTCCGGAATACCGCCCTGGATGATCGTCTTCTCGAAATGCTGCCGGGCTTTCGTCGCTGCTTCTTCTCCGTGGTACATCGCGACGATCGTGAACGCCAGCTCGTGCTTCGCATTCCGAGGATCCGACTTCGCGAACCGGCTAATCTCCGGCAGGCGTGCGGTATCGATATCCGTTGCGAGTTCGAAATACCGATAGATCAGATTATCGGGGATGGAAAGTGTCTTCCCATACATCTGCTCCGGCGCTTCCGAAATGCCGATATAGTTGTCGAGCGACTTCGACATCTTCTCGACGCCATCCGTGCCTTCGAGGATTGGCATCAGCAGGCACACCTGCGCTTCCATCCCGTTCGCTTCCTGGATGGAACGACCGACGAGCAAGTTAAACCGCTGGTCGGTGCCGCCGAGCTCGACATCGGACTCCACGGCGATTGAATCGTGCGCCTGTGCGAGCGGGTATAGGAATTCGTGGACGCCAATGGGCTCACCGGCGCGGAACCGCGTCTCAAAGTCGTCGCGCTCGAGCATCCGCGCTACGGTGTATTTGCCCGCGAGTTGAATCACATCCCGGAAGCTCATCGAGTCGAGCCACTCCGAGTTATAGACGATCCGCGTTTTTTCGGGATCGAGGATTTTGGATGCCTGCTCGAAATACGTCTGGCCGTTCTTCCGCGTCTCCTCGAGCGTGAGCGGAGGTCTCGTCTTCGACCGTCCGGAGGGATCGCCGATCATCCCCGTGAAGTCGCCGATGATGAGCACGGCCTGATGCCCGAGATCCTGAAACTGGCGCAGCTTGCGCAGAACGACAGCGTGGCCCAGGTGGAGGTCCGGGCGGCTCGGGTCGCACCCCAGCTTGATGTTAAGCGGTTTGCCGGTCTCGCGCGATTTCTTCAGCTTCGCGACGAGCGCTTCTTCAGGCAGAATTTCGTCGATGCCACGCCGAATTTGTTCGAGCTGGGCGTCGACGGGAGGAAAGGATGACATACGGTGTATAGATGGGGATGGACTACAGATTGCGCTCGCTCATGATGCGCTGCACGCGGCGTTTCGACTCCTGCTCTGCGATATCGGCGCGCTTGTCGTACAGTTTCTTTCCGCGCGCGAGGCCGATTTCGACTTTCACATAGGAGTTCCGAAAATACATCCGCAGCGGCACGATGGTGAAGCCTTTTTGCTCAACTGCCTTCTGCCATTTCATCAACTCCCGCCGATGCATGAGCAGCTTGCGCCGGCGCAGCGGATCATGATTAGCGTAGCCGCCCTGGTCGTAGGGCGAAATGTGGCAGTTGAGGAGGTACGCTTCGCCATCCTGGATGCGCACGAATGCTTCCGACATGTTGACGCGCCCTTCGCGGAGCGACTTCACCTCGCTACCCGTCAGCACGATACCGGCTTCCAATCGGTCGTCGATGTGGAAATCGTGGCGTGCCTTTCGGTTGTTCGTGATGATCTTTATGCCTTCACTCATACCGTCTAGAGGGTATCACAGCTGAAGTTGATCGTCGCTATCGTCATCTGAGTCTTCGTCATCGTCAGGGTCCGATACGAACACGACGGGTAATTCGGTCATGTCTTCCAAAAGCCCGTAGAAGAACAGGTACTGGCGGAATTCAGTCAATCCGGCGATCGCCAGATCGTCAAACCGCAGACGAAGCTGATTCGAGATAAAGTCGTGCATCTCGGGCGTCTGCTCGTTCGTCCGCAGATACAGACTTCGCTGAGCCTCCGATGTGGCCACGATACCCCGCATCGTGTCGATTACGTCTTCCTCAGCATTTCCTTTCAGTGTTGCAAACACGCCCCACAGCATCGGGTATCCAGAAAGCTCGAACCACTCCTGGCCGAGATCCAGAACATTCTCCCCACTTGGTTCGACGCCGGTACCGACTACGACACGATTCTCAGATTGCACATCTGGATCTGAAGCCTCGAATGCGGGCGTCATGCGGTAGTGCTCTTTCAACACCATCCGGGCGACGACGGCCTCCTGCTCGAACGCGGCGTCGAAGGTCACCTCCGCCGGCGCAGCCGAGAGTCCGTCCTTAAGATGCAGCTTGGCAAACGGATACTTCCAGGCGGAGAGTGCGACCGCAGGCAGCACATCAACCATTTCGTGATTCCGAAGCGCCTCGAGCGTCGTGATAAGCGCGACGTCCGTCTCGCCGGCGACGAGCGTGTTGAGCGTTTCGGTACGCGCCGACTCTTCGACCGTCACGGCAGACGCATAGGGCGATGATGACAGCCCCGAAAGCAGAAATCGTGCGGCGGGATGATCCCAGATGGTGATACGCATCGACTTATCTCATAGTGACGAAAAAACCGCCCCCGGAATCCGCAGGCGGTTTTACCCGACAAAGCCGGGGCAAAGATCGTTCGCTATCAGCCTTTCCGGCCGGTGTCGTACATCTTCTCTTTGATCCGTGCCGACTTACCGCGGCGGCTGCGCAGGTAGAAGAGCTTGGCCCGGCGCACGCGTCCCTGGCGGAGCCGCTCGATCTTGGCGAGTTTCGGCGAATAGATCGGGAAAATACGCTCGACGCCGATGTTGTTCGACACCTTACGCACGGTAAACGTACGGTTAGCGCCCGAACCGCGGATACCGAGCACAACGCCCTGGAACTGCTGGATACGCTCTTTGTCGCCTTCCACCACGCGCACGTGGACGTTCACCGTGTCTCCGGGGGCAAACTCAGGGATATCATCTCGGACTTGAGTCGCCTCAACCAGTTGCATTAGATCGGTAGCCATGGCGCACCTCTTTCGTTTAAACGTGAATGTGTGATTGTCATAGTTCACCGGGCACACGCCCGATTACTGATTCGTCCGGTACATTCGGCTGTGCCCAGAGGTACCGTGCTATGAACGGCTGCCGTCTCCTGCCAGAAGGTCGGGGCGTCGTTCCTTAGTTTTTGTGTATCGTTGTTCGTCGCGCCAGGCATCAACGAGCGCATGGTCTCCCGAAAGCAGAACCTCGGGCACGCTCATGCCCCGATACGTTGCGGGACGAGTATAGACGGGTGCATCCAGGAAGCCATCCATGAAGGAGTCGGTCAGTGCCGATTCGGCATCGCCCAGGACGCCGGGGATCAGCCGCACGATGGCGTCTGTCACGGTGAGTGCGGGAAGCTCTCCCCCACTCAGCACGTAATCGCCCACCGAAATCTCACGCGTGACCAGCTCATCTCGAACGCGCTGATCGATGCCTTTGTAGTGGCCCGCGATCAGAACGAGACGGCGGCTCAACGACAGCTCATTTGCGAGCGACTGATCAAACACTTCGCCGTCTGGCGTCATGAAGACCACCTCGTCGATAGCCGATTCAGCGGCCTGCGCTTCGGCCTGGATTGCGTCGATGCAGCGGAAGAACGGCTCAGGCTTTAGCACCATGCCGGCGCCGCCACCATACGGATAATCGTCGACCTGGCGATGCTTATCCCGCGTGTGGTCTCTTAGATCGTGGACGTTAATCTCGACCAGACCCTTCGACTGCGCTCGGTGAATGATGCTGTGCCGAAGCGGCTCACGCACGAGATCCGGAAGCGCCGTGATGATGTCAATCCGCATGAGCCTATCCGTTAGTCGAGCAGACCCTCGATGAGGCGAACGACCACGTGATCGTCTTCTACCTGAACGACAAACTCCGGTATTGCCGGAATCATCGCGTCAGGACTTGCCTCGCGGTGAACCACCATCACAGGGCCTGCAGGTAGCGGCATCACATCTGTCACCTCTCCCACAATCCCTCCTTCTTCATCCCGCACCTCGAGCCCAATGAGATCGTCGAGAAAATACTCGTCGTCGTCCAGCGGAAGATCATCTTCGTGAGCAAAAACGCGATAGCCTCGCAGGGCGTCGGCCGCCTGGCGATCGTCAACTCCGTCGAGATCGACAACTGGTGTCAGACCCTTCGACGTCGTATGCATCTTGACGCCTACGACCTCGCGCTCCTCGACTTTCCGTCCCACCTCAATAAAGAGGCGCTCGAGGTCGAGAAACCGGTTCGGATCGTCGGTCTCAGGTACGATTCTGATGCTTCCGCGTATGCCGTGTGGCTTACCCACGAAGCCCATCAGCACGAGATCGTCGCGAAGAGCACCCGTCATATATTCAAAGAACAGTTGTTCAGACAGGCGATCATTCGCTGTCTTCTTTCTTCTCTTCTTCAGCGGCCTCTTCGGTCGCCGACTCCTCGCCAGACTCCTTAGCCGGAGCGGGTTCGTTTGCCGGTGCCTCATCGCCACCATCCGCCGGCTTAGCGGTTTCTGCGTCCTCTTCGGCAGTCGACTTGTTCGCGGCTTCCTGCTCAACACGAGCGGCCTCAGCGGCTTCCGCACGCTGCTCGGCAGCTTCGAGCTTGGCGCGCTCGGCGGCTTCGCGAGCTTCCTGCTCTTCCTGTGCTTTCTGCTTGGCGCGCTCTTCTTCTTCCTTCTTGACGCGCTTCGCTTCTTCCTCCAGCGCCTGGCGCCGGCGGTCGTCCGCGGTAACCGTCGCCTTGGACGATGCCTTGGCGGCACGGTCTGCACGATAGCTTTCGACTGCGGATGCGATCTCGTCCTCAGGCTTTCCTTTCCGCTTCAGGTGCAGAGCCAGCATCAGGCCATCCTTCCGCAGCAGATCCCGCACGGTATCGGAAGGCTGGGCGCCTTGCTCGAGCCAGTGCATGATGCGTTCGGAGTTCAGCTCGACACGAGCCGGCTGCTCCAGAGGAAAGTAACGCCCCAGATCTTCAATAAATCGGCCGTCGCGCGGGCTACGGCTGTCGGCGGCGATAACGGCCCAGACGGGGAGCTTCTTCCGCCCCATGCGGCGCAATCGGAGTTTAACTGCCACGTTTCGTACTCTTGCTGTTGATTGTTTGCAGGTGATCTACCGGACCGGCGCGGGTTTTGACCGTTCCCGAATCGTGCGCCCTACTCCCCAGTCCGTCTGTTGTTCGTCAAACTATGTTGAATGCGGCATTACATACGTCCGCCCAGCATCGACTGTAGGTCGACCGAGCGGCCTTTGCCCATCAGCTTCGACATCGTCTTCATCATCTTCTTCATCTCGCGGAACTGCTTCAGTAGCTGGTTTACATCGCGTACTTCTACACCGGCGCCGGCTGCAATGCGCCGCCGGCGGCTACCGTTGATGAGTTCCGGATTACGTCTCTCCTCCGGCGTCATCGACATGATCAGCGCTTCGATGTGCCGAAACGCATCGTCGTCGACGTCGAGGTCTTTAATCTGCCGCCCAATGCCCGGGATCATACCCATCAGATCCCGAAGCGAGCCCATCTTCTTGATCTTCTGAAGCTGCTCGTAGAAATCGGCGAGGTCGAAATCCTGGGACCGGATCTTCCGCCGGAGATTCTCCGCCTGCTTCTCGTCGAACTGCTCCTGAGCTTTCTCAACGAAAGACACGACGTCTCCCATGCCGAGGATGCGCTGCGCCATCCTGTCGGGGAAGAACTCGGTCAGAGCATCGAGCTTCTCTCCGGTCGAGGCAAACTTGATCGGCTTCTCTACGACCGAGCGGATCGAGAGCGCCGCGCCACCGCGCGTGTCTCCGTCGAGCTTTGTGAGCACGACGCCGTCGAAATCGAGGCGCTCGTTAAACTCTCGCGCCGTGTTAACCGCATCCTGCCCCGTCATTGAATCGACGACGAACAGAATCTCGTCGGGATTGACGGCTTCCTTGATGTCCGCCACCTCCGTCATCATCCGCTCGTCGACATGAAGACGACCCGCGGTATCGATGATCAGGATGTCGCGAGCGGTGCGGCGCGCTTCAGACACGGCTTCGCGGGCCACACGCACAGCGTCCTGAACCGGCGCACCGCCTTCCTCGATCGCATACACCGGAACGTTGATCGTCGACGCCAGCTTCTTGAGCTGGTCGACGGCGGCCGGACGGTAAACATCAGCGGCGGCAAGAATCGGCGACCGCCCCTGACGCTTGAAATACGCGGCGAGCTTCCCACAAAACGTGGTCTTGCCCGAACCTTGAAGCCCGGCGACAAGAATGACCGTCGGCGGCTTCTGGGCAACCGTAATGCCGACATGCTCGCCTCCCATGAAGTGGACGAGCTCATCATAAACCAGCTTGACGAGCTGCTGCCCCGGCGACACCGACGTCAGCACCTTTTCCCCGAGAGCTTTCTCCTTAATGCGCTCCGTGAAGTCGCGCGCAACCTGGTAGTTGACGTCGGCATCGAGCAGCGCACGACGAATCTCTCGCATCGTCGATGCTATATTGAGCTCGTTGATGCGCCCCTGGCCGCTGACTTCCTTTAGCGCGCCCTCCAGCTTTTCGGAAAGACTCTCAAACATAAAGCCTGGATGATCGGTTGGTCGCCCGGCCGATAACGACGGCTGGACAGATTAGTTAGTTTACGAATCACGCTCTCCGCTATCAATCGCCCACGGAGCCGCCGTGCGATCTTCACCTCTGTTTCCTTCACTGTTTCCTCCACCCGAGATAAAATCGCGGGCCGGCGGGTTCGTCTGGTACAAACGAATGAACCTCCGGAGCGATCCATTCGATGGATTCCACACCTGACCTCGCCCTGAAACAGCAGCTTCGCCGTCGGTTTACCGGCTATCGACAGCGGCTCAGCGATGCCGAATACGATCAGGCTGGTCAAGCCGTAGCAGAATGGGTTATGGGGATGGACGTCGTGCAACGCGCCCAGACGATCCATCTATACTGGCCGATGGTAGACGCGCGGGAGCTTGATACGCGTCCGCTTGCGGATCGGCTCAGCCAAATGGGAAAGCAGCTCGTGCTCCCGGTCGTGGAACGATTCGAACGATATGGAAAGGGCGCGGCGCGGATGACGCACAGGCTATGGCGCCCAGGGGCCATTCTAACACCCAACCGCTGGGGCGTCCTGGAGCCTTCAGACGGCGGAATCATCGACGTCGATGATCTGGACATCGTGATCGTGCCTGCCCTCGGCGCCGGACGCAACGGGCACCGGCTTGGGCATGGCCTCGGTTACTATGACGAGTTTCTCAGCCAATGCCCGGCCGTCAGGATCTGCTTGACGTATGATGCGTGCCTCGTCGAACACCTTCCGCATGAATCTCACGACATCCCAATGCACTATATCGTGACGGAGCAGAGAGTATTGAAGATCGAGAGTTTGTAACATGGACCGCCGTTGCTCGTAGCGGAGGATATCGTGGACGCATCAAACGATTATGGCTAAAGAACGACCATATACAAGGACCTCGGCGAATCAGGACCTCCGGTTTCAGGAGGGCCATATGGATCTCGAGTCTCTTTCCGACGAAGAACTCGAGGCCCTGCTGTTTGAGGACGACGACTCATCCCAGACGAAAAGCGCGCTGAACCTGCCGACGGTGGCGGGTCTGTCGCTCATCGGGATCGGGATGCTTTATCTCTTCCAGCATCTGGGGATGTTCGCGGGGTTCGACATCACGCAGTGGGTGGTCATCCTCCCATGGATTGCGGGAATCCTCATCATTCTACTCGGCCTCGGTGTGCTGTCGTGGCGCCCGCGAAAGAAGGCACGCGTTAAGCGGAAGGCGGTCCGGACCAAGGTGTCGACCGAGGGCACGCGGGTTGAAGAAGTGGAGGTGCGCGTCAACCAGAAGAAGCGCCTCACGCGATCGCGTGATAAAAAGATCGCCGGAGTTTGCGCCGGCATCGCCGAGTATTTCAATATCGACCCAACGCTCGTCCGCGTTGTATTTCTCGTAGGCACCATCGTGACGAACGGTGCCTTCCTCCTCGCCTACATCGTTCTTTCGGTCGTCATGCCCAAGGAGAAGCTTCCGTCGGCATCCGAAGAACGCATCACAATTATCCGCGATTGATCATGGCTGCAAGACTGACGCGTTCGACGCATGACAGGGTAATCGCCGGTGTGTGCGGCGGCATCGCAGAACACTTCGGCTGGGATCCCACCCTTGTTCGCATCGGATACATCCTGCTGTCGTTCCTCTCGACACTCTTCCCAGGAATCCTGATCTACCTGATCCTCTGGTTCGTCGTGCCCGAGGCGTGAGGCCGCTTCGCGCCTGCTCCCGTTCAAACGGATCCGGCGACGACGGCATGGAGCATCTGCGGGCGCAGATATGAGCGGATCGCATCGTTGATGCTTTCGGCGTCGACCTGAGCTACATCGAGCGGAAACTGGTCGACGTAGTCGGGCCCGAGTCCGCGCCAGATATTGGTGAGGAGGCTTCCGACGAGCCCGTCGGTGGATGCGAGGTCCACCTCGTACGCACCGATGATG
>CAZRTY010000017.1:0-18963 GCA_964603055.1 uncultured Rhodothermales bacterium
TTTTCGTCGGTCAAACGATCGTGCACGTCTCACCTCGCTTGCTGCTGCGCCTGACCGCACTCCTTCTCCTGGGAGGTGCCTTCCACCTCTCATGGCCGGCGGTGAATGATGCTCACGCACAGCTCGACGAATGGTGGGCGCCGAAAGAGGCCATCGCAGGGAGTCGTCTCAATCTTTATGCGACGTGGGAAGGCCCCGAGGTTCTCGAAGGGCTCCTGATCGACGTCCCTTCCGGCGTTACTGTGCAAGATGTACGCGCACTTCGCTTCGGGCGGGAGGACATTCTTGTCAGCGTCGACCATACGGAGCGGACGATCAGAGCGACTCTCGACAACCGCCGTCCGACGCCCATCGAAGTCATTGTAACGGTCGATCTGCCCGATCTCCCGTTCCGGTCGCAGTGGGAGATTACACCTTTGATCAGGGTGGGCGGCGAGGATGACCAGCCCTCCGATCCGATACCGGGAGTTCCAATCGGCCGGTCGATTGAAGCGCTGCCCACCCGTACGATTCAAACCCAACTCGCGCTTGATTTTTCGGGGGATGACGCCTCGTTTACGCTGCACGCGGAGGACATTCCGCCACTGGTCGATGCATCGTACGAACTCGAGTTCTGGATGCGGACGACGGCTACGCGCGAGGTCATCGTGTCGACGTGGGATGGCCGTGAGGAGAGTGATTATCCGCTTGAAATCACCGTCGGACCGGCGGGGCGGCTCTTCGTGTTTCGGGGACGGCCCGGGCGCCACGAGTCGGTCTCCACGCGGCGTCCTATCGCGGATGGACTCTGGCACAACGTCCTCATCCGCGCAGAGCGGGATAAGATGGTGTTGCACGTCGATGGCGCGGCGGTGGACTCGTTTACAACGGCCTTCCCCGTCATGCACCAAGCGGAAGGTATCGCGCTCGGTGGACGCCTCGATCCGGACGAGAACTCATCATACCGAGCCTTCACCGGGATGATCGACGCCTTCTCCCTTGTGCCGAGGGGCGTTTCGTCTCGGTCTCGCGACGGCGTTCGCCTCGCGTTTGAGAATGAGCGGGAGCTGAGGCGTCAATTCGAGGGAGGCCGCCATCCTCGGATCGCGTATTCGGACCGGCTGCATATCGAGGCGCCGCGCGAACTCTCGGCCTCGCTTCGCGACCGCCGAGTCGAACTTCGTTGGGAGGCCTTCGCACGAGATGGCGGTCGTCTCGACGTCGAGTTCTCGCCCGACGGCTCTACGTACCGGCCTCTACATTCCATCCAGATCCCGATGACGAGTGGGGATCCATACGCGGCATTTTCCTACGAGGCACAACTGCCCCCGGACGGTGTCTCCTTCTATCGCGTAGTGCAGACACTTCCGGATGGACTCCGCCTGACGTCGCGTCCGTTGAAGGTGGGCACCGGCCCGGACGAAGGCGACGCGGTCGTGCTGCTGGGGAATTTCCCCAACCCATTCCAGACGTCGACGACGATTGCCTACCGTCTGAGCGAGACTGTCCAGGTTGAACTATCTGTATGGGATCTATCCGGTCAGCAGATTGACGTGCTCGTTTCCGACGTGCAGTCTGCGGGTCACTACGAGACCACCTTCGATGCCGAGGGGATACCCAGCGGGACCTACTTCATTCGTCTGCAGACGCCCATGCGCTCGGTCTCTCGCAAGATGATCGTAGCTAAGTAAGACCCCTCCTCCCTCATTCCTGGCCTGGTAATTCATGTCTGAGACGAAAGCTACCGGTGGCGCCGAGCCGGCGCCGTACATTCCGGCTACGACCTCACTGCCCGAAATCACATTTAAAGCGGTCGTACTGGGGTTCGTTCTGGCGATGATTCTGGCTGGGGCGAATGCATATTTGGGGCTGAAGGTGGGCATGACGGTCTCGGCGTCTATCCCTGCAGCGGTCATCTCGATGGCGGTGTTACGGCTCTTCCGCGAGTCGAACATCCTCGAAAACAATATTGTGCAGACCGCAGCTTCGGCGGCCGAGTCGCTGGCCGCAGGTGTCATCTTCACGCTCCCGGCGCTGATCCTGCTTCAGTACTGGAACGGATTCCCCTTCGGCGCGACGATGGGCATCGCGCTGTTTGGAGGTATCCTCGGCGTCTTGTTCACGATTCCGCTGCGACGCGCGCTCATCATCGAGGCGGGGCTGCAGTTTCCCGAGGGCGTAGCAACTGGTGAGGTTTTGAAGGCCGGCACAACAGGCGGCAAGGGAATCCGTGCCATGATTGCGGCGGCCGTCGCTGCAGCCATGTTCAAGCTTACGCAGACCGGACTGAAAATCGCGGCGCCATCTGCGGGCGGTGCCGTATCGGCCGGCGGCGCCATCTTCGGCATCGGCATCGACCTGGGCGTAGCGCTGCTGGCGGTGGGTTACATCGTCGGGCTGAACATCGCCACGCTGGTGTTTGCTGGTGGCGCCATTTCGTGGCTCATCGCCATCCCCATATATAGTATTGTCGCGGATCCCGCCGTGCTTGCCGAAATAACGGCGGGCACCACGACCACGTTCGGCGCGGCCAATGCCATTTGGAGCGCGCAGATCCGCTACCTCGGCGTCGGCGCGATGGCCGTCGGTGGCGTCTGGGCGCTAGTCTCGTTGATTAAGCCGATCCGCGACGGCATTCAATCCTCGTTCCAAGCGGTCAAGCACGCCCGGCGCCAGGGTACCACTGAGGTACCTCGCACGGAGCGCGACACGCCGATCACCACTGTGATGATCGGCACCGTTGCGTTAACACTGCCGCTCCTGCTCGTGTTCACATACGTGATCGACCAGGACGCACTGGCAATCGGACAGGGCCTCTACGTCAGCACCATCGGCATCGCGCTCATCTTTTCGCTGGTCGCAGGATTCCTGTTCTCCTCCGTCGCGGGCTATATGGCGGGACTCGTCGGTTCGTCCAACAACCCGATTTCCGGCGTCACGATCGCGACGATCCTCACGATATCGCTCATTCTGCTCGTGCTGCTGGGCACGCAGATCGATTTTGCCGTAGGCGGAGGGGCGGCCACGAGCGCAGCCGCAACGGCCATCCTGGTGGGCGCGGTGGTGTGCTGTGCAGCGGCTATCGCGGGCGACAACATGCAGGACCTCAAGTCCGGCCGCATCGTGGGGGCCACGCCCTACAAGCAGCAGATCATGCAGATGGTCGGCGTGCTGGCCGGTGCCATCGTGATCGCGCCGGTGCTCGACCTGCTGTTCAATGCGTACGGGCTCGGAGGCGTCTTCCCGCGCGAAGGCATGGATCCCGCGGAGATGTTGTCAGCTCCGCAAGCCACACTCATGGCCTCGGTGGCGGAGGGCGTGTTCCACCGAAATCTGCCGTGGGCAATGATCATCATCGGTGGATTGATCGCGGCGGCGATTATCGCTTATGACAAGTTTCTGGAGGCGCGGAAGTCTTCGTTCCGTGCACCCGTGCTCGCCGTGGCGGTAGGCATCTACCTGCCGATTGATCTCAGCGTGCCGATCCTCATCGGCGGCCTTGTCGCACACTACGCTGTTAACCGATTCACCCGGCGCTCGGCCGATTTCGGAGCCGAGACGGGTGAACTCACGCAGCGAGGACAGCGGCGTGGCCTCTTGTTCGCATCCGGTCTGATCACGGGCGAAGCACTCGTCGGGATCGTGCTCGCCGTTCCCTTCGCGCTTGCCGAGAGCACCGACGTCCTCCGGGTGCCGCTTGAAGCGCTGGGCCTTGGACCGGACGGCATGGCAACGCTGACGACGGTACTCGGCCTCGGCGCATTTGCCGCCTTCACCCTGTGGATGTACCGCGTGGCGTCGAAGGTGTATCGTGGTGCCGACATCTAATTGAAGTCGCCGGCTCGTAATGCGCCGGCGGAACGTTAGCGAGGGACCGGGAGTGTCTCCAGGCGGTTCATCCCACGAAATCAACTTTCGGCAAGATGCAGCTCAGATACTTCGGACATTCCGCCTTCATGCTCAACGTTGACGGAGCGTCGCTTCTCTTCGACCCCTTCATCACCGACAATCCGCATACGGATGGCGTTGTCACCGCCGATGAACTGAACCCGGACGTGATTCTGCTGACGCACGCGCATTCGGATCACTGGGGCGATACGCCGGAGATTGCCGCGCGGACGAAGGCGCAGGTCGTTGCCAACTTCGAGATCGTGACGTACGTGCAGGAGAAGCACGGTCATGAGAATGTCCAGCCGATGAACACCGGAGGCTCGTGGAATTTCGATTGGGGCCGCGTAAAGCAGACCTATGCGCGCCACTCCTCGTCATTCGCCGACGGCACCTATGGCGGTAATCCGAATGGCTACATCTTGCACGTCGAGGACAAGTGCGTCTACAATCTGGGCGACACGGCGCTCTTTCAAGAGATGGAGTACATCGGCAGCCGGCATACCATCGACGTTGCCTTGATGCCGATCGGCGACTGTTTCACGATGGGGATTGAGGATTCGATCGAAGCCGCGCGCCGGCTAAAGCCCAAACTGGTCATCCCGATGCACTGGGGCACCTTCCCCTATATTGAGGTTGACACCGAAGCGTGGGCGTCTAAGATGAAAGACGCCGGCTTCAACGCCCGCGTGTTGCAGCCGGGCGAGTCGATTGAGATTTGACGGCGGTTTTGTACCTTGAATAAGGCGCACGAAGTACCGCCGATGTGCGCCACGGGGAGACTTATTCGTAGGACGATTTCATGCGCTTCCGGCGGTCCACGATCCGTCGTTCGCGCCGCTCATCTATATTTTTGATGATCGGTGCCTGCACCCTGATCCTCGGTTTAGCCGAGGTCGATGAGGTAGCTGCGCAGCGTCCGTTCCAGATCTACGACCCGTTTTATTCCGCCGAAACGGCCCGCCGCGTTTTCTTCGACTCGTACGCCGTGACAACCGAGGTGTCGTGCTGCTCGACGTCTGATTCCCTGATGATGGGCGGATTAGCAGGCAGTGCGGGCATCTTCGGCCTTCCGCTCGGGCTCGGATTGCATCTGAACTATCAGCTCGGGCCGCAGCTCGACGCCACGGCAATCATCGACGCGGCCGGCTCAACGACTGGGCGCAACCTCTCGCTGAGCTGGCTCGCCGTGAAATACTACTGGACCGTGGACCGCGCCGACTATGCGGTGCGGCTGGCCGTTGACCCATCGCTCGACGGACAGGTTGGCTTTCCACAACTCGACCTCGGGTTCATCTCATCCGTTCTGCTTTCGCCCGACTTCTCGAGCGACTTTGCAATCGGTGCGCGCCGCGTTCGGATGGGCTATCAGCAGTGGACTGCCGAAGGCGATCAGCGGGATATCGTGTTTTCGCGCGCCATCGGATACGAACTGCACCTGATGGTGAGCTACAACTTTATCGTGGATCCCGCGGGCAGCAACGTGTTCGTGTCGTTCGCGGGCGAAGGTGCATCATATGATATCTTTGAGACGTCGCAGCGGCGCACGCAGGAAGCAGGGAAGACCGGCCGGGCGTCCTCGGAGGCGTCGTGGCACAATGAACACCTGGCCGGCATCATCTGGATGCGGTCGGGCATTACCCTCAGCCGCCCGAGCTACCTGGTTGCTCCGTATGTGAGCGTGCCGCTGGCTCAATGGCAACCGAAGGACATTGCGGGGTCGCGTGGCAACGTTCACGCCGGTCTGCGGTTGATGCTGCGGTAAATACACCCGCCATCCGCATGATCATCGGTATTATTTCAGATACGCACGGCTACTTCCACCCCGCGATCCCCGAGTATTTTTCCGGCGTCGATGCCATACTCCATGCCGGAGATGTCGGCACGGAAGACATCTTGGACCGGCTCGAGGCGCTCGCACCGACGTATGCCGTGCGCGGCAATATCGACGGCCAGGGTATCCGCCATCGTGCGCCGGCTAATCAGAGACTGATACTTGGCGATGTTCGGATCTGGATGACGCACATTGGAGGTCATCCCAAAAGATGGTCGCCGCAAGTAAAGGATGAGCTTCGATACGAGCCGCCCGACGTGTTTATCTGCGGGCACAGCCACATTCTCCGCATGGAACGCGTGGCATCACTCGGCGGCATGTTGTTCATTAATCCTGGCGCCGCTGGTCGGTCGGGATTTCACCGCGTCAAGACGTGCCTGCGGCTCGAGATCAAAGACGGGCGCCCGCAGCGCGCCGATGTGATCCATCTTGACGAACCTGCGCAGGAGTAAGTATCGCCGGCTAACGCCGAAGCACGGCCTCTTTCCCATGACAATCGCGTCCTGAACGCTCCGATGCCGGATTTAACCACTCGAACCCGCCGCGAGCGCTTCGATCTGAAGGCGCTCTACGAGACGAGCCGCCTCCTCAGCTCGTCGCTCGATCAGGACTTCGTGCTCGACAGCCTCCTCTTCACGGCGATGAGCAAGCTGCTGGTGTCGCGCGGTATGATCCTGCTGTTCGACCCGCTTGAAGACGGCTATCGCGTGGCCTCCGCGAAAGGAGCATCGGGCGTCACCCGGAATCAGATCCTCCGGTTTCGCTGCCCGGCGTCGGTTAACGGCAACATCGAAGTGCCGGAGGCGCTCACCGAACATCGCATCGCGTTGTGCCTGCCGATCGTCGTCGGCAGCCGCGAGCTTGGCATCGTTGCACTCGGCAAGAAGGCCACGGGCCACAGTTTCGACAGCGACGAGCTCGACTTCATCCGCTCGCTCATCAACATCTGCTCGCCGGCCATCCACAACTCGATTATGGTCGAAGAGCTGAAGCAGGCAAATCGGGACCTGGACGGCAAAATCCAGCTTCTGAATACGCTGTTCGATCTCTCGCAGGAGTTCAATGCCACGATGGATCGTGACCGCCTCGTGCGCCTGTTATCGCTGGCGCTGATGGGGCAACTGCTTGTGAGGCAGCATCTGTTCATGATCAAGCCGACCGACGACGTAGCGTCTGATCGGCCGCTGTTTGAGCAGTTTGAGATCGTGGTGTCGCAGGGGGTGGATCAGAAAGATGTAACCGACGAGCTCAGAGAACGCATGTGCGGCATCGATGAGCTGATCTTGCTTGATGATCGTTCAGCGGGCGGCGAGACGTCGTGGAACGAGCTTCGCGAGCTCGGGCTCATCCTCATCGTACCGCTGCACCATCAAGGGAAGCTCTGCGGCATCCTCGCCCTGGGCCCGAAGATGACAGGGCAAGACTTCCAGCCGGACGACGTTGAGTTTCTCTACGCGCTCGGAAATCTGGCTCTCGTCTCGATCCGTAACTCATATCTGCTCGAAGCCCAGGTCGAAAGCCGGCGGCTCGAAGAGGAAGTGCGCCTCGCACGGCAAATCCAGACGCGCTTGCTCCCGCAGTCCATCCCAAAAATCCCCGCAGCCGAAGTCGCCGCTCGCGCCACGCCGTCGCGCTTCGTGGGTGGCGATTACTTCGATGTGAAGCTGCTTGACGACGGCCGCCTTTTGACGGCCATCGCCGACGTGACGGGAAAGGGAGTTCCGGCCGCGATGTTGATGGCGCACTTGCAGGCATGCCTCCACGTGCTGTTTCCGATGGAGATGACGCTCGTCGAAGCCACCGGCAGAATCAACCGCGTGATCTGCGAAAACACGGACTTCGATAAGTTCATCACGTACTTCCATGGCATCATCGAGGGAGATGAACGTCGGTTCAAATACGTGAACGCCGGGCACAACGCACCGTTTTTCGTCCGCAGCGATGGACGTGTTGAGACGCTTGACACCGGCGGGCTGCTGTTCGGTGTGCTGCCCGATGCGTCGTATGAGTTGGGGGAGGTCTACTTTGAGCCGGGCGATGTGCTCACGCTCTACACCGACGGCGTAACCGAAGCGATGAACGATGCGGCCGAGGAATTTGGCGAAGAGCGGCTCGAGCAGTGCATCATCAAGAACCGTGACCGCTCGCCGCGCGAAATCCTCGAGACCGTCGAGGCGGAAGTCCGCGCGTTCACAGGGCCGCGCGCCACGCTGGACGATGACTTGACGCTCGTCGTCGTCAAATTCAGCTGAGTCAGTCCACCGCGGAATCGGCCACGAACTGAAGCAGCTCCTCTTCCGCCCGGCTCAGCTCGATGTCTCGCCGCGCTGCCACCGCGCGCGCCACTCGAATCGCTTTGTCGACCCGATAGTCGACGTATCCATCCGCCGGGCTTCCCCAGCTGAACGAGCGGATGTGGCGGGGCTGAAATCCATCCCCAAACAAATTACAGAACGTGCCGACGACCGTCCCGGTGTTGAACATAGAGGCGATGCCACACTTGGAGTGATCGCCCATGATGAGCCCGATGAACTGCCGGCCGGTCTTGACGAAATCGCCCTCGACGGCATCGTACAAGCTGACCTCTCCATAATCATTCTTCAGGTTCGAACTGTTGGTGCCCGCCCCGAAGTTGCACCAGACGCCTACGTACGAGTCGCCGAGATAACCGGCGTGGCCCTTGTTTGAATAGGAATGGATGACGGTGCCCTGGACCTCACCGTTCACGTTGACGCGGGGCCCGAACGCACAGCCTTCGAGGTGCGCGCCGACCTTCGCCTGAGATTTCCACCCGAGATAAAGCGGTCCTTTGACCACGGCGTTCTCCAACACGGAGGCTTCGTCGCCGATGTAGATCGGGCCGTTGGTGGCGTCGAGTACGGCGCCGGCCGCAATGCGCACGCCCTTGCCGGTGAAGATGCGCTCGGGATTCGTTAGCACCGCGCGCTCGTGGACCTCCGCGTTCGGGCGCTCGAGGATGTTGTAGTGGCCGACCGCCCGCCCATAATCCAACTCGATCATTTGGGGAAGGTGATCGAGGATATTCCAGATGCGGTTGATGAAGGCAAGCCCGTCCACGGCGACCTCTGCGGCGCCGCCGAAATCCTCCGCAGATAGATAGCGTCCGTCAGTAATATCAATGCTCGCCGAGGGCACCCACGCGGCGGCAATGGATCCGCCGGCGCGAAGGATCCGCGAGCCGGCACCGTTTCGCAACTCCTTGAGCTGTTCGACTGCGGCGTCGTTGAGAAGCAGGCGTCCGTTGACGAATAGCACATCGAGGTCGGCCGGAATGCGGTTGACCGAGGCGTTGTAGCGCTCGCGACTGACGTTGGCGAGGGCGTCTCGGCAATGGAGGAAGACGGATGCGTCAGGGAAGACGTGCCGGATACGCTCGAGGTTTGTCCACATCCCCGTTCGTAGATCGTACGCCGGGCGGATATCGACCAGCGGCCGAAGGTGTTCGACGGTTTCGTCTTCGAACAGGCAGATATGCGTCACAGTCTTCGCGGAGATTCGTGTCGGAGGGATCGGTCGGAAAATATACGAGCGAGTACAGGCTTCTACTTCCGGTCCTTAGTCGAATGACCGGCGGCGTTTTTGGCAGCATTCTCGGCGGCATACTGACCATCGACGGGGAAGTCGGCGCTTTCCCCCACTTTCAGTTCGATAAGCTGCTTGGCGAGGTCTCGTTCTGCCACGTTTACACGCAGCCGCTCGATCGGCTCGTGTAGCGGTTCGTCGGCCAGATCGAAGGTGCCCCAGTGCACCGGAATCATGACATCGGCGCCGAGATCGACAAAAGCCTGCACCGCTTCTTCGGGATCGACGTGCACGCTCGACATGAACCAGCGCGGCTTGTACGCGCCGATCGGCAGGATGGCAACGTCGGGCTCGCCAAATACGTCGCGGATTTCCTTGAAGTGATCCGCATACGCGGTGTCGCCGGCGTAGTACAGCCGCACGCCGTCGGCCAGCAGGTACCAGCTCGCCCACAACGTGGCGTCCCGGTTGTAAAGCTTCCGCCCGGAGAAATGCCGCGCCGGGAGGCAGTGCAACGTAAGTCCGTCAACGTCGACCGACTGCCACCAATCGAGCTCCACGACATCGCGGGCGCCGAACGAGCGGACGACCTGTTCCACGCCCAGCGGCACGATAAACAGTGGCCGAAAACACTCCTGAAGTTCTCGCACCGCGTTCTTGT
This sequence comes from uncultured Rhodothermales bacterium, assembly GCA_964603055.1. GTDB lineage: Bacteria > Bacteroidota > Rhodothermia > Rhodothermales > CAZKDQ01 > CAZRTY01. Next base: position 9,906 of record CAZRTY010000017.1, read on the forward strand.
CGAGATGATCGTAGTGATCGTGCGACAAGACGACGATGTCCACATCGGGCAGATCAGCAACCTTCAACGGGGCGTCGACTGCGCGCCTGGGGCCGACCGACTTGAACGGACTCGCGCGTTTCGAAAACATCGGATCGACGACGATGTTGTGCTCGGCCGTCTGGATATACAGCGTCGAATGACCGAGCCACGTCACTCGAATCGACTCGGGGGGTCGCTGAAGCCGCGCCAGATCGACAGGCATGGATTCAGCGGGGAAGGAGACTTTCCGGTCGAAGATTCGCCCCACCATCCACTCGACCGATCGCCAGAACGAAGCGGATTCAGGCGATGGCCAGACGTTTCGAAATCGGTTTCCGGAATGGTGGCGACGATGATGATTGTCATGCGTTCGGATTTCAAGTCCGCGCTCGGACCACCCGGCGTACTGACTCATCTGGTGTTAGCGGATAGGGAAAGTGATCTTCAGACCCGTAGTACGCAGCCCGATCTGCAGGTTCAATTCTTCCGCTTCGATTGACGTGACGTCGATGAAACGCCTCCGAGCTTCTTCCACATCGTCCATCTCGGGGCGAAGCCACCACCAGCGCGCTTTAGGCGCCGCAAACATGATCGGGCCGAGTTTTTCAACACTATCGCCGAGATTCCGATCAATCAGGAAGTGCCTCAAGTGGCGATAGGTGAGCTGCGGATACATGTCCTGCCGATAGACTGCCGGCGGTCGCGGGGCCACCAGCTCATTCTGCGAGGCCAGTTCTGCAAATTCCGCATTACGCGCGAGCGTCTCGTCGCTCCGCTGAGCCAACGCGGCGCTTGTAGACGCGATCAGAATCGCGGCAGCGATCAGTATGGGCCTTCCCAGTTTCATCGTGTGGTCATTTCAATCCGGCCAGGTGGAATGATAGGTGTGTAACCGGGACGGCGGCACGATGGTGCGTGACGTGCTGGAAACGATTAATAGAATCGTGCAACGTGACGTAAATCCGCGGCATCCTGAATGGAGGCATCGCCGCGCTTTGTTATTCGTATCTTGCGCCCGCGAAAAGCGTTGTGTATAGCAATTGAGGCCGTATGATTTTCTGTCCGCTCGGCGAGACCGAGACGATTAGTGCGAGCTGCCATTTTCTGTCGATCCGTGGAACCGGCATCCTGCTCGACGCCGGCATCGACCCCGAAGCCGAAGGTGTGGCCGCCCTTCCCGACCTCGACATCATCCACAACCGGCACGACTGGTATGCAGACAGCTTGCTGGTTACGCACGCCCACCACGACCATATCGGCGCCCTGCCCAGCATCCTGCAGCACTTCCCGCACTTGAAGGTGCACATGACGCACGCCACTCGGGACTTAGCTGACCACGTGCTACCGGCCTCGGCCCGTCTCCAGCGGCGGCGGATGCGCGAAGGCACGGCCACGTCTCCTCCACTTTTTTCGGAGGAAGAAGTCAATGTTTACAGCTACCTGTACCTCGCGCACAAGCTGAACGAATCGTTCGACGTCACGGGGCTGCGAGGTGAGACGCCGATCCGCGCGACGTTTTACAACGCGGGGCATATCCTCGGCTCGGCGGGAAGTCTGCTGACGTACGACGATGAGGCAGGAACGACGCGGCGTATTTTCTACACCAGCGACACAAACTTGCGCCCACAGGGCATCATCCCTGCCGGCGATTATCCCAAAGAGAAGGTCGATGTCCTGATTCTCGAGTCGACGCTGGGAGCGGACCCCGATGCCGAGCAGACAACGCGCCGGCGCGAAACCGAGCGCTTCGGCAGGCGCCTCAAGATGATCATCGAGCGTGGCGGCTCGGCGCTGGTGCCGGTTTTTGCGATGGGGCGGGCGCAGGAAACACTCGCCATCATCCACAAAATGAAAGAGAAGGGCGTCATCCCTTCCGATATCCCGGTTTACAGCGCCGGCGGATTGCGCGCGGTGTCGGACATTTACGATAAGACGCGCTTCACGACGCCGCGCATCGACGAGAGCTTTCAGATGTACGGGGTCGAGCAGCGACGCGTGCCGAAGAGCACGGCGGCGCTCACGAACGCGCTCGAGTCGCCAGGGATTTACGTCGTCAGCAGCGGGATGATGTTCGAGCGGACGCTGTCGAACAGGCTGGCGCAGCTCATGGTCGAGGATGAGAAGAACGGCATCTTGCTCGTTGGATTCGCGCGTGAAGACTCACCGGCCGATCGGCTGCAGAAGTCGTTCGCTCTGGGGCCGGGCTCGCCGGTAACTCTGGATGACGACCTCGGGCCGCAGCCGCTAAACGCGTTTGTGGAGCGTTTCCGGATGAGTAGCCACAGCCATCGCCGCGACCTGATCCAGCTCGTCGAAAAGCTCAAGCCGGAGCACGTCATCCTCGTCCACGGTGATGCACCGGCCCGGACGTGGCTTGCCGACAACCTGAAGTTCTTCTACCCTGAGCTGAACGTTCACGTGCCGAAGAAGGGCGAGGAGATCGAGATATGACGACGGATGCCGTTGCGCACAAGTCGATTCAAGCGTCTGACGAGGCGTCTGCGCTCATAGCCGACTTACGCGAGGCAGTTGCCGGCGAAGTGCGGATCGACGCCATGACGCGGGCCCTTTACGGGACGGACGCGAGCATGTATAAAATCCTACCGATCGCGCTGCTCATTCCGCGGACGGAGGACGACGTTCGGCGAGCGGTCGAGATCGCGGCTCGCCATGGCGTACCGGTGCTTCCGCGCGGTGGTGGTTCTTCACTCGCAGGTCAGGCCGTCGGGGAAGCGCTCGTTATCGATTTCACGCGCTACCTCGATCAAATCATCGAGATCAATCCCGACCAGCGGTTCGTCCGCGTGCAAAGCGGCGCCGTCATCGATCATGTGAACGACGCGCTGCGCCCGCACGGCCTCACGATCGGGCCCGATCCGGCAAGCTCGAACCGCGCGACGATCGGGGGGATGGTCGCGAACAACGCTACCGGCACGCATTCGCTGCTGTACGGCAACATCGTGCATCATGTGCGAAGCCTGCGCGCGGTGCTGGCAGACGGCTCGGTCGCCGAGTTCGGTTCGCTCGACGAAGCCGGATGGCAGGCCGCGATGGACGGCCCCGGTCTCGAGGGCGACATTTACCGAAAGCTCGACATTCTGCTTCAGGAAGAGCGAGCCATCATCGAGCGAGACACGCCCCGGCACTGGCGGCGGAGCAACGGCTATCGGATCGAGCATCTGCTCGACACGCCCCGAAACGTGGCGCGGCTACTCGCAGGAAGCGAAGGCACGCTCGGCGTGATCCTCGACGTCACGCTCGACATTGTGACGCGGCCTCGGCTGACGGCGCTCGGCATCGTGCACTACCGCGACCGGCTCGACTCCCTGCGGGACGTCGGCACACACCTCCGGACGAAGCCTTCGGCCGTCGAACTCTTTGACGGCGTCGCCATCGAGCAGGCGCGCCGCGCGCCGGGGTTTGCCGACCAGGTCACCTTTATCAAGGGAGACCCCGGTGCCGTCCTGATCACCGAGTTTTTTGGGGATGACGAGGCGGAGCTGGCCGTCAAGCTGGGCGAACTCGCGGAAGCCGTCGAGCAGAGCGGACTCAGTTATCATCTCGAGCCGGTGCTCGAACCGGGCGCCATCGCTCGAGTGTGGAACGTTCGGAAAGAAGGCCTTGGCCTCATCATGGGCGTCAAGGGGGATTATAAGCCCGTCGCGCTGATCGAAGACGCGGCCGTACCCGTTGAGCATCTGGCCGAGTACGTCGAGGAGCTCGAGGCTGTGTTCGTTGAGACGAACACACGCGCCGCGATGTACGCGCATGCTTCGGCGGGCTGTCTGCACATTCGGCCGTTCATCAATACACGCGATCCGGATGAAGTCGCGAAGATGCGCGACATCGCCTATCGGTCGATGGAGCTCGTCCGGAAATTCGGCGGCGTGGTATCCTCCGAGCACGGTGACGGCATCGTCCGAGCGTGGCTCACCGAGCCGCTGGTGGGGCCGGAGCTCTATGAAGTCTACCGGCGCGTCAAGCAGATCTTCGATCCGAACAACGTCCTGAATCCGGGTAAGGTCGTCGACGCACTTCCGATGACGGAGAATCTGCGGATCGGGCCGGGTTATGAGACGAGGTCGTTCGACGAGGAGCTGGATTGGTCGGCCGACGGCGGCTTCGCGCGATCTGTCGAGCTCTGCAACGGTAACGGTGCGTGCCGCAAATTAACGAGCGGCGTCATGTGCCCCAGCTTCATGGTGACGCGGGAGGAAGAACACTCCACGCGCGGCCGGGCCAACGCCTTGAGATCTGCGCTGTCTGGCGATCTCCCGCCGGAGGAGCTGACGGGCGACCGCATGTTCGAGGTGCTCGACCTGTGTGTGCAGTGTAAGGGATGCAAGTCGGAATGCCCGTCGAACGTCGACATGGCGAAGATGAAGTCGGAGTGGCTCAGCAAGTACTGGCGCGACAACCGCGTGCCATTCCGCACCAGATTTTTCGCCAACATGCCGCGCCTCATGCGGCGGCTGAACGGACGTGGCGCGCGGCTCGTCAACTGGATGAACCGGCGGTCGCTCGTGCGTGCGGCGATGAGAGGCACCGTGGGCATCAGCGCCGAGCGCGAGATGCCGGCGTTCGCGGCTGAGCCGTTCACCACGTGGTTTCGGAAGCAGACGTGGCGTCAGGACGGTCCGCCGGTGGTGCTTTTCGCCGACTCGTTCAACAACTTCAACCATCCGCAGCCGGCCAAGGACGCCGCTCGGCTGCTCGACCGCCTCGGCTACCGCGTCATCGTGCCCGATTCGGATGCCTGCTGCGGCCGGACGTACGTCTCGAAGGGATTTCTATCGGAAGCCCGGCGTGAGGCCGAGAACACGCTCCGCATCCTCGAGCCGTACATCGACGATGGCCATCCTGTGCTTGGGCTCGAGCCGAGCTGCATCCTCACGTTTCGTGACGAGTTTCTCGCGCTGTTCCCGGACGACCCGCGCGCCCGAAAGCTCGCCTCGCTGACGTCCCTCGTCGACCACTTCATCGCATCGGAAGCTGCGGCGGGGCGGATCACCGCGGATCAATGGACGAAAGACCGGCGCGACGTGCTCCTTCACGGCCACTGTCACCAGAAAGCCCTCGTCGGTACGTCGCTGACCGTGCGCGCGCTGAGCCTTCCGCCCAATTACGCCGTGGAGACGATCGATTCGAGTTGCTGCGGCATGGCCGGTGCTTTCGGCTACGAACAAGAACACGTCGACATCTCGATCCGCATGGCCGAGTTGAAGCTGGCACCGGCTGTTCGTGCAGCTGATGCCCACACCATTATCGCGGCGCCCGGTACATCATGCCAGGCGCAGATCGAGGAGACGGCGCGGCGCAAAGCCGTGCATCCAGTGACGGTTTTATACGAAGCGCTCGCGTAAACGCCAGGTCTGCCGACCATCTCACGGCTCTCGCGTCCAGACGTTGTTCGCTCTGTTGACGTCAGGGAAGTGATGTTCAGGATCGATCTCCACCTGAACCACCGGCCGCCCGGCTCTGACGTCCATCGTGGTGGTTGTCGATCCATCGAGCCAGACGTCGACCGGTGCTCGGTGCGACGCGGTCGAGCCATCGTCGAGCGTCAGCTGCACAATGACCGGCATCGGGGCCTCGCCATGATCACGGATCGTAATCGAGACGTTGTCACCCTGCTGTGACACACTCTCGACCGCCTGGTCGAGCGTCCACGTTTCATAGTACCACGTCCGCCAGAACCAGCCCAGATCCCTCCCACTCACTCGCTCGAACGTATTAAAGAAGTCGTGTGGATAGGGATGTGCGTATGCCCAGTTGCGGATGTACTCGCGCAGCGCGCGGTTGAAGACCTCCTCACCCAGCACCTCGCGGAGCGCAACCAGCACTGACGCCGGTTTCATGTAAGACGCCACGACAAACGATGGGCCCGGCTCGTGGTAATCCGACGGCCTCATCATCTCGGTCTCCTCCGCAATCGTCGCGTACCTGGTGTACGTTTCCTGGTCGGGCAGGTGATGGTTGAAGCCGGGGTAGTAATCCATACGCGCCATATTCTCGTTGAACGTCGTCACGCCCTCGTCGAGCCACGTGTAGCGGCGCTCGTTCGAGCCCGCGATCATCGGCACCCACATATGCGCGAGCTCGTGCGCCGTGACGTGGTAGAGCGCTTCCTCTCCACGCTGATTGTAGTCCCCCATCAGTGTGATCATCGGGAATTCCATTCCACCGCCGATGATATTGCCTCCCTCAACAGCCGTCATGTGCGGCCATGGGTATGGGAAGCGCGTGTACGATGAGAGGAACGCGATGGCATGCTGCTGAAAATCGGTCGTCTCGGCCCAGAACGGCGCGCTGTCGCGGTATAGCGTGTTGATGACGGCGTACTCCATCTCACCGTCACCGTCGCGGTCTCCGACCGGCGTCCGCGCGGCGTCCCAGATGGATTCTCGCGTGGCGCTGAAGGCGAAGTCGCGAACCTGGCGAGCCGTGAATCTCCACGATACCCATTCTTCGGCCGCGGCCCGGGTGGGCGAGCCGTCTTCGCCGGGCGTCCAGACGCGCATCGGCACGTCGCTTGACGCGGCAGCCTGAAGACGCTCGAGCACGTCGGGCGCGAGAATATCATCCGGAGCGTCAAGCTCACCCGTCGCGTGTACGAGCCAGCCGCCCGGCATCTCAATCGTGACGTCGTAATCGCCGAATCCATGGTAAAACTCGGCCGTCCCCTGGAATGGCGCCATGTGCCATCCATAGACATCGTCGTAGACGGAGACCGTCGGATACCAGTAGGCGATAAAGAAAAGGTTATCGGCGTCGTAGCCCATTCTGCCGCCGGCACCGGCCTGAGGGATGGCAAACTCCCACTCAATCTCGATCTCGGCCACATCGCCCGACGTAACCGCTTGCGATGGCACGAGAATCAGCTGCGTGCCATCCACGATATAGCGCGCTCCGGCCTGTGCCTCTCCAAGCGCCTCGCCGTTGATTGCCACGCGCTGCAGCGTGACACCTCCCGTCACCTCCGCCGGATCGTTCCGCACCACGCCTTCCGCATGGAGGTTCTGCGCCAGCTCGAGATGCAGCCACTCAAGGCGATCGGGCGAGTTGTTCACGTAGCGGATAACCGCGGATCCGTGAACCGTGCGTGCCTCGGGGTCGAGCCGGACGTTGATTCGGTACGATGTATCCTGCGTCCAATACGCCGCGCCGGGCCTTCCATCGCGGGTACGGCTTCCACGTTCAACCGCTGCCTCGAATGCGGCAGGAGTCGGGATTGGGTTGGGATAGGGGCGCTCGTTGACCCGAACAAGTCGAGCATCCTGCGGATCGTCGATGATCCTCGAGGATGCGCTGCATCCCGACAGGATGAAAACAAGAATCAGGATCGAAGCAGATCGGAGAGCGGTCATAGTGTGTGATCTGTAGACTTTGGAATAGAGAAATTGAGCGGCGTCTGATCGATCTCGATCAATCGGGAAGAGCAAAACAAAAACGCGGCGCCATCCCATCTGATGACGCCGCGCTTAAAATACACGCTTCGCTGCACTTGCTCACTCCCGCGCTTACCTCACGTGATATGCCGCGAGGGTTTCGGCGCGATCCCAGAGCGACAACGCTGATGTGAGCTCAGGGTCGACATTCTTATAGACATCAAACCAGGCTGAACTACCGTAGAGCTCTTGCGCAATCCTTCCCTTCAAATATGTCTCGAGCTGGGGTCGATACTCGGCCAGCTCAGTTCGCGCGAGCCGCGCCTCCGGGACGGACGCCTCTTCTGCGCTGTCGACCAGCGTGATGCCGTTGTCCGTCATGAACTCGACGAAGCCGTTCCACATTTCCTGGCTCACCGTAAACGTGCTCACGAACGCATCTTGCCGATCGGTCCACTGCATCCGAAGCGATTGCTCGTTATCCGCGAACCACTCCCGTCCGTAAACGGCGTCGACGCCACTGCCGGTGACGAGGCGGAGCACGTAGGCTGAATCGCGCGCAACCACGTAATCAGGCAGAATGCCGCCGCCCCCAAATACGGTGCGGCCGTTGGCCGTCCGGAAGCGCAGGCTATCCGGAATCGATTCGATATACGTTGACGGATCGAACGTCGAGGCGTTGTAATCCTTGAACTTCTGCTCGATGTAATCCTGCTGATCGCCCGACTCGTACGGGGTCTGAATGAGCCTGCCCGACGGCGTATAGAAATGGGCCACCGTCATCTGGAGCATCGAGCCGTCCGGCAGCGGAAATTGATTCTGGACGAGCCCTTTGCCGAACGTACGCTGCCCCACGACAAGCGCGCGGTCGTGGTCTTGCAGTGCGCCGGCGACGATCTCGCTGGCCGACGCTGAGTATTCGTTGACGAGCACGATGATCGGTGCATCGGCGAAGCGGCCGCCGCGCCTCGACCGGAAGCTGGCCTCGGCCGCCGCGTCGCGACCTCGGGTGTAGACGATCATTTCATCGCCCGCGAGCATTTCATCGACCATCCGAACGGCCGATTCCATGATGCCTCCTGGATTCGATCGGAGGTCGAGTACGAGCCGCTGCATACCATCCGCTTTCAGATCCTCGAGCGCCTCGAGAAACTCCTCGTACGTCGTCATCGCAAAGCGATTGATGCGGATGTAGCCTGTCCGGTCGTCAACCATGTACGAGGCGTCGACGGTATAGAGCGGGATCCGGTCTCGTGTGATGGTCAGGCTGTGCTCGCGGCCCGTCAGCGCCCGGCGCACCGTCACGCGTACGTCCGTTCCGATGCGGCCTTTCAAGCGGTCTCGCACCTGGTCGGCCGTCATACCCACGGCGGCTGAGTCGTTGATCGTGATGATGCGATCGCCGGCGAGGATTCCTGCCGACTCGCTCGGGCCATCGCTGACCGTCGAGATCACGCGTGCGGTATCGCGCAGCATCTCGAACCAGATACCTACGCCGCCGAACGAACCCTGATAGCTCTCCTGAAGCTCTGCGAGATCTTCCCGGCTGATGTATGAGGAGTGCGGATCGAGCCCTTCGAGCATCCCCTGAATAGCGTTCTCGACGACCTCTTCGGACGATACGTCATCCACATACTGCTGATTGATGA
>CAZRTY010000018.1:0-15183 GCA_964603055.1 uncultured Rhodothermales bacterium
CTTCGGCACCGATCATGATCTCGTCGACAACGAGGTCAGTACGATCCAGGAGAAGCTGGGGCACTGGCGAGAGCATTTCGATGTCGATGACATCCTCGAAGTGATCATGGAGGCGGTCACGGTTTTCCTCGAGGGCGATGCCGAGCTCGAGGTCGCCGAGTCCGTCAATGCGCTGCGTAGCTCGCTCGACCCGGCTCAAAAACGCCGCGCGCTCGAAGACGTCATCCGCATCGCTGAGGCCGATGGGATTCTGCTCACGTCCGAGAAGAGCCTCATCACCCAGGTTGCCCGCGCCTGGAACCTGAAGACGCTCAGTCAGGAGCTGCTCGCCAGCTCTGAAGCCGAGCACGAAGACCTCCCGGAGTGGACGCTCCTCCACGATCTCGGCCTGATTTATCTGGCGCTGGCCCACAGCACAGACGAAGATCTCAGCACGCCGGAGATCGATGCCATCATCGAGCGGCTGCAAGACTGGAAGTCCGGACTTAATGAGACCGACGCGCGCAACGTCGTGCGCACGGCGCTTCGCTTCTATGCGGATGGGCCCGACGAGACGGCGCTACAGCGCTCCGTGTTGGCCGTCAAAACGCATCTGCCCATCATCCAGCGCCTCGCCGCCCTCGACGATCTCGTCTACGTGGCCGAGGCAGACGGCCACCTGAACGATCACGAGAAAACGCTGATCGGCTCACTTGCCGATGCGTGGGGACTCGGTGTGCGTCTAAACGGACGTCATCCGAACCTTTAACGTACGCTCAGTGTGCCGGGCCGCTTAGTGAGCGCACATGTAGAACGGCGTTCGCCATCCTATTAGCGGCTGTTTTGGGGGAAGAAACCGGGCTGTTGCTTCGCCTCGCAGATCACATGCAACGCCGGTAGAAAACCAGCAGTGCCGCGTTCGCAACGCTCTTGCTTCACACGCCTGATCCAGGGCCCTGGCGGCTTCGTCCGTGCCACCTGCCGCGCCTAGTTTAGCCTTGGATCATCGTCGATCTCAGGCTCACGCCCCGTGTGCCGCGGACGCTCCTGACCATGCCCCTGCCATCCTCTTTCGTCACGCGGCATGTCGGCAGGGCGTGCGCCCCATGACCCAAAGGTCATCCGGACGGCTCCGCTCGATACTCCCTTCGCCATCCGCTTTAGAACAAACCGCCGGATCGGTATGCGTGTCAGCGGAATCAGGCCCAGGATGCCGATCACGTCCGTAATGACGCCCGGTGCAATCAGCATCACGCCGGATGCCAGCACGATCATCCCATCCACAATCTGATCACCCGGCAGTTCACCCCGCGCGATTCGTTCCTGGAATCGCCGCCAGACAGACAATCCTTCGCGTTTGACGAGCACGCTACCAAGGATCGCCGTCAGAATGAGAAGGCCGGCCGTCGGGAAAAATCCGATCCATCCGCCGATCCGGAAAAGCAGTATCAGCTCAACGAGTGGAACGACCAGCAACAATATCAGGATGCGAGCAAACATGCAGGCGAGGTTACGTCAGTCTTGAGGTCGAGCAAAGCCGGCCGCTCAACGATCTCAGCAAAGGTTCTGCGTGATAAATAGCCGGTCATCGGCCTGAGCAATCCCGATCCCTTCCCGGTCGTGGCGGGCTTCGAGGATGTTGGCACGGTGCGGTGGACTTCCCATCCATCCCGAAACCACATCCTCGGCGATTTGCTCCATCGTCTTCCAGTCGTAGAACACCTCACTCCGGCCGCCTCGAATCACCGTCTGCCGGCTCCCATAGCGGTACGTCATGTAGATATTCTCCGCCACGCCGGTATAACGGTAGTCGCCGTCTTCCTTGAGGCAGGTGTAGTCGATGCGGAAGGCGCGGTCGCTCGGCAACGAGCCATCACTGCCTTCGTGACTGAAGAAGTCGTTCGCAGCCATGTCGGCACTGTGCGCTGCGGCGATTAACGACAGCGTGTCGTTCCAGGCGATCGCCGGCAGGCCATGCTCGATGCGTACATCATTTACCGCGGCGTGGATTAGCCTCTCCAGTCGCGCCAGGTCGAGCTCAGCGCCGTCGTCTCCTCCGGCTGCACCGGCAGGAGAGAGGCATCCGGCAAGCACCAATCCCAGCATCAGCATCCACTTTCCCATCGCCGCACCCGTCAAGATCTTACGCCGAGTTCTGCTTCAACAGTCGCTCGATGACGTCGACCTGCGTGATGCCTTCGGCCTCAGCATTGAAATTGGTGATGATCCGGTGCCGCAGGACCGGAATCGCCATGCGCTGTACGTCGGCAATGAGCGGTGTCAGCCGGCCGTCAAGCGCGGCAAGCACCTTGGCGCCGAGGATGAGATATTGCGACGCCCGTGGCCCCGCGCCATAGCTGAGATAGTCGTTGACGAAGTCAGGCGCAGCAGAGCGGCCGGGACGCGTGGCCGACGCGAGGCGAACCGCATACTCGATCACATTGTCGGCGACCGGAATATTGCGGATGAAGTCCTGGTAGACGAGTAGCTCTTCTCCGCTGACTACTTTCGACACCGTCTCAGCGCGCTCGCCGGTTGAACCACGGACGACGTCGACTTCCTGCTGGAAATCCGGGTAGTCCAGCCAGATGTTCAACATGAAGCGGTCGAGCTGGGCCTCCGGCAGGGGGTACGTGCCCTCTTGCTCGATCGGGTTCTGCGTAGCCAGCACGAAAAACGGCTGCTGCAGCTCAAACGTTTGCCCAGCCGCCGTCACATGGTGCTCTTGCATGGCCTCGAGCAACGCCGCCTGTGTTTTCGGCGGCGTTCGGTTGATCTCGTCCGCCAGTACGATGTTGGCGAACACCGGGCCATGCACAAACCGGAAGCTACGCCGCCCCGTCTGCTGGTTCTCCTCGATAATCTCCGTACCCGTGATGTCAGACGGCATCAAGTCGGGCGTAAACTGGATTCGCCTGAAATCGAGATCGAGCGCCTGTGCCAGCGTGCGGATGAGGAGCGTCTTTGCGAGGCCGGGCACACCTACCAGCAGCCCATGCCCGCGAGCCAGCAGGCAAACAATGACCGCCTCGACGACATCTTCCTGGCCAACGATCACCTTCGAGATCTCGCGGCGGAGACGCCCGTACGCGTCCGTGAGCGCTTCGATCGTCTTTGGGTCTGTGGGGGAGGGATTCACTGCTGAGGATGGAGGCACTAATTACGAGCGATCAGATCGCGGGCTTTACCTCGCATCTCGATATGAACCTGATCGCGAAGTGACCGAGCCCAGCGTTGCAGCTCTCGTTGCTGCTTCTCCTGCAGAGCAAGCTGTTCAATCCGCTCATAATCGGTGTCGAGCGCTAATCGATGCGCAGGTGTGTGCTCACGCAGCTTCACGATATGATACGACGACTGGCCGGTGAGCAACTGCACACGCGTCGGCTCGCTGATCTCATCCACGTCGAGCTGCTGGATAGTCCGGCGCCAATCGGGCCCTAACATCTCCAGGTAAAGCTGGCGTTCACCCGTTCGAAGATCCACCACGCGCCCGCCCAGCATAGAAGTTTGCTGCTCCTCCGAGTGCCGCCGCGCCATGACTTCGAACGACAGGTCATACGTCTCGATCGAGTCCTTAACCGCTTGAAGAAATTCGATCGCCGGCGTGGGATCGGCCTTGCTGCGGTCAAACTCAATCAAGACGTGGTTGTAGTCGACAACGTCTCCGCGGCGCTGGTTCACCCGCAAGAAGTGCAGGCCAAACGGCGATTCAAATATCTGCGAGTACTCACCGACGGGGCTGCGAGCCGCTACCGCTGCGAACTCGGCCACCAGGTCAGACAGACGCGTTCCCTCATAGTGGCCGCCTCGGCTGGCAGAGCCGGGGTCGTCTGAGAATTGCTGCGCCATCTCTTCAATGGTCGCGTCACCGCTGACGACCGATTCCCGGATCGTCGAGATGATTTCCATCGCCTCGTCGCGGGCGGCGTCCGTGATCTCCGGGTGCCGAACGATATGCGACAGCCGAACGCTTTCGGGTACGGTCGGGAGGGAGTCGGTGGGGAACTGGTGGAACCACGCCCGGACTTCCGTCGGCGTGATGCGGATGCTGCGCATGTGCTGTTGTTGCAGCTGCTGTGCAAGTAGCTGACTGCGGAAATCCCGCCGGAGGTCGGCCCTGATCTGCACGATTGGCTTGCCGTAGATGCGTTCGATCTCGCTCACTCCGCCCACCTGACGCTGAAGCTGCTCGATGCGGCCGTCGATGGATTGATCGACCTGGGAGTCCGTAACCGTGATGTTGGTGTCGCGCTCGGCAACAATCGCCATCACTTTCTGATCGACCATCTGATCGAGCATCTCAATCCACAGGCCGTCAGAATACTGCGCCTGGCCCTGCTGCACGATGTTGTATACGATGCCGTCGACTTCGGATCGAAGCACGATGTCGTTGCCGACCACGGCCACGATCTCATCGACCACACCGCCGGACTGAGCGCGCACCGGCCCTGCGACAATCATCAATAACAGAAGGGAAAGCAGGGTGCTACTTGTGCGCAATGCGGAAAACGTCATGAACTAAAACTCGATGCGGAGGGAAGATGAGGAGGCGCCGGATGGATAGGCTCAGGTTCGATCAGGCGTTTAGCGAATCTCGAGATCTTCGCGCGCCATTGCCTCGGTTCGCAGGCGTTGAACCTGACGTGCATACATCTGTTTCCGCGCCTCGATGCGCAGACGGTGCTGCAATTCGTCTCTGATCCACTCATATTGGGGTATGCTACCGGCGGGCACTCGCTGTACCAACTGGAGGACGTGGAACAGGGAGTCGGTTTCGATGAGCGGTGCAACCTGCCCGTCGTTGAGCTGCAACAGCCGAGACCGGATCTCAGGCCACGACACAAACAGCCGGCTTTCCGCCGTAAAGGTTTCGCCCAGCGCACGCGACATCGACGGGTCAGACGCGACATCCCTGACGGCCGCAGACCAGACGGACTCAATGCTATCTCCTGCCGGCGGGCTGGAAAGGCGCTGCCTGACTTCGGCAGCATCGTCTCCTGACGTCGTGCTCAGATAGCGCACCCGGACGAACGGCTCGCGGAGTTGGAGTCGGTCACGGTTACGCTCGTAGTATGCAAGCAACTCACCGTCGTCCACTTCCTCATCCATCTCGTCGTACATCCGAGAGATCAACGTGCTAACGAGCACGGAACGCTCGTTGTCGGCAAGGAGGCGCTGTACGTCGCGGTTGTTGCGCAAGCCACGGCGTCTTGCCTCGCGGTATAGCAGCTCGTTCGTCAGCCATTGCTCGATAATCTGCTGGCGCGCCTCGAGCGAATCCTCGGTAAACGACAGCGAGCGAAGCTGATTGGTGAGCTCGTCCTGCGTGAGGACGCGATCACCCAATCTCGCAACGAAATCTTGCGGAGGGTCGCTGCGGCCACACCCCACTACGAACAGCAGCGCGAGTAATGACAGGAGTATGTTACCTCTCATCAATCGAGGCGTATTTCGCTCACGACAGGCGTCGCGGGGTCGGTCCGGCGCACGTTTGCCAGACGGTCGGGGAAGAGTTGCACGCCGTAATGCTGACGTAGCCGGGCCATCACGTTCTCTTCCAGCGTTTCCTGGTGTGTGGTGATCAGCGCAGGCATGGCTTCCTCGAACGTCTTCGCCCGCGCCGGCTCGACACCGTCATTGATTCGAATCATCCGCCTTCCCCGTTCGAAGAAGGAATCCGTGCGACCACCGACCGGTAGTGCCGCCACTCGGTCGTACGGCTCGGGCGCAGGCGTTGAGACGAGCATGGTGTCGGCCTGTAGCTCCGTCATTTCGAGCGCCACGTCGAGGCCCGATTCGTCATACACGCTGCTGAAAGTAGCGAGTGTCGAATCGTCAGGTGCGGCGACGGTGATGATGCGCTGCCGCTCGGGGAAGGTATGCTCGGACGCCGTCTCTTCGAAGAGCGCCAGCAGTGCCGTCGTATCGCGGGCTGCCGCCGTCCAGATGGAGTCTTCCATGAAGCGGAACAGCAGCAGGCCCTCTCGGAACTCCTGCATCAGCTCACCAAACTCGGGGTCGCGCAGTTCGAGCGCCCGGGTGCCGGCATCGAGAGCTTTATCGTCGAGAAGGCGATTAGCTGCCGTGAGCAGGGCCTCACGCGTACTTGCGGCGCCACGGCTCGACTGCGCCAGGAACGGCTGCAAGTCGCGCACCGCGAACTCCTCACCCTGAAGATATGCGATCGGCTTGTCGGCCAAACGTGCCTCCAGCGAGTCTACACCGATCAGCCTGACCAGCTCCGCCGTCTCGAAATGCTCCAATTCCGCATAGAGTGACGCCGTATCGATGCGCGCTTTCATTTCGGAACGAAGGTCGGCAACGAGGCGCTGCTCGGCTTCGCGTGCCCGGGGCATCCGCGATACCTGCTGCTTCAGACCGGCATATGCCTCCTCATAGGTCGGCGCCTCGACGCGCCCGAGCAACCGGATGATGTGATAGCCGAGCGGCGTCTCCACGACGTCAGAATAGTCGCCGGCGTTCTCAAGCGAGAACGCGATTGTCTTGAACGGCTCGATGACTCGGCTCGCGAAATCAATACGGCCGATCTCACCTCCTCGAGCCGCGCTGTTCCGGTCGTGGGAGTAGTTGCGAGCCAGCACCTCAAACGGCTCGCCTGCCTCAAGTAGCTCATGGACATGACGAGCGAGGTCGAGAGCAGAGATAGTATCCGTCTCGTGTGCGTCGGGCGCGATCACGATGTGTGCCACTCGAACGGCCTCGGGCGTTGGAATGCGATCGGTGACCTGCAGGATGTGGTAACCAAAGTCTGTGCGGAAAATATCTGAGGTCTCGCCTACCGGCGTCTCGAATGCCACTGACTCAAATGGCTCGACCATCTGGCCGGATGAGAAATACCCGAGGTCGCCTGCGCTGCCGGCACCTTCGCGCTGCGCAGATGGATCTTCCGAGTGGAGACGTGCCATCTCCTCGAAATCACGTCCCTGCCGGATCGAGTCGGCCACTGCCGACAGTCGGTTGTAAGCGGCGAGCGTATCCTGCGGACTCGCGTTACCCTCGACGCGGATCAAGATATGCCGTGCCCGGATGGACTCTCGCTGGCGTTCGTAGGTCTGACGAATAAGTGGATCGAGAACTTCCTGATCGAGCAGGTAAGGCCGGGCATAGTTCACGCGGTAGCTCTCGAGCTCAGAAACAAGCTCCGGGTGTGAGTCGAGGCCGGCATCGCGAGCTGCTCGAACTTTCAATCTGAAATCAACCAGTCGATTCAGAAAGTCTTCCCTGGCGGACATGCTCTCTGCCGTTGTCGTATCGAGCGTCGCCGACCGCATGTACCGGCGCTCGAACTCGTCAATCCGAATCGGCTCGCCCCCTACGATAGCGAGGACGTCCGAGCCGCCATTGTCCGCGACGTCGCGGGACGAGGAGCACCCGGAGACACCGATTGCGATGAGCAGTGCAGGAAGAAGCGCGAAGAGAGATCTTTTCATGGAGTAGATCGGTTCAGTTCCGGTCCGTAACATATGCAACGCAGTCGTTATCGCCGGCACATCACGCATGTTGCCGAGAGCGGTTCCATGGAACCGTGCCTGGTCCTTCCTGAAGCAACTTTGACGGGATGGGCGGGTCATAATATGAGTCCCTAACGCGGTGGAGTACACGCGATGTCGGAAAATGATAAACAGCTGATTGAGGATTTTCAGGAGGGGGATGAGTTCGCCTTCATCTCGATCTACAATCGGTATAAAACACCCTTGTATGCGTTCTGCGTCAAGATGCTCGGAGATCAAGAGCTGGCGCGTGACGTCGTGCAGGAGACTTTTCTAAGGGTGTATGAAAACCGCCATCGCTTGAGCAATTCCGGGGCATTTAAAGCGTGGATTTTCACGATCGCACGCAACCAATGCCTCAATCAGATCCGTAGAGCACGTTGGCAGGTGCCGTTCGAAGACGAGCGGGAGGCCACCTCGTTTACGCAAGAAACGCCGGTCTCTCGTCTCGAGAAAAGCGAGCGGATCACGCTCGTATCACACTTCATCAACGAACTGAAGCCCGAGTATCGCGAAGTCGTAGTACTGCGTGAATACCAGAACATGTCGTACGAAGACATCGCGGCCATCACGCGGAGCACACTGAGCGCCGTGAAGTCGCGTTTGTTCAAGGCGCGCAGGAAGCTGGCGGCGATGATCGGACCGGTTCTTGAGGCTGAACGAGCTGAGGCTGGTGCTAGCCCTGCCGCGAAAAAATGAATTTAGGCGACATGCGGATTAAGAGGATGAGGACGGTATGGAAGAACTCTACTATGATGATGATGATCAGGCGATCTGCGAGTCGTTCGACGAAAAGCTGAATCTGTTCGTCGACGGCGAGCTTCGCGTTGCAGATCACGCGGCGATGTTCAATCACCTCGCCGAATGTGATCGGTGCCGCCAATATTTTGACGAACTGCTCGCGCTTCGTCGAATGATGGGTGAGGAGGTAATCCGGGTTGCGCCGTCCCAGGATGAAGCGTTCCTCCGGCGGCTTGCGCAATATCGTAGCGCCGTCCAACCGTCAAAGGTGCGAAATGAACGGCGTGAGCGCATGCGCAGGTTATCGCCCGTCGCTGGTCGAGCGCTTGTAGGCGCGGCGATAGTTATCCTCGTACTGACGAGCCTGATGCCGAGTCCTCGCACCGACGCCGAGATCACAAGCCTCGTGGTAGGAGAGGAGGAACTGGTGAATTTCACGACGACCAGTTCGCCCAACCGGGATAGAGGCGCCGTCTACGTATTTTACCCGGGCTTGACGATCGAAGCCGACAACGAAGTCGAGCCGGCCCCAACCGAGGCGCTCTGATCATACGGGTCGTTGATCCAGTTGCCCGTCGGGCGCGACTTCCAACGTGGAGCCGCGCCTTTTCTTTTCGGGCCGATGGTACTTTGCCTTACACGGAGCAGAGATACTTCTGATAACGAACATCACTTTTTGTAACTGACTATATGCACTCCGACATTCGCGTCCGATTTGCACCGAGCCCCACGGGTCTTCTTCATATTGGCGGATTAAGGACCGCTTTGTACAACTACCTGTTCGCGAAGAAGAACAATGGCACGTTCGTACTACGAATTGAGGACACTGACCGCGAACGTTTCGTCGAGGAAGCAGAGGCTGACATTCTGGAGTCGCTGGCTTGGGCCGGTCTCGACGTCGATGAAGGTCCGGATGGAGGTAAGTACGGTCCGTACTACCAGTCGCATCGCCAGGAGTTATACCGCAAGTACGCCGATGAGCTGATTCGGGCGGGTCACGCCTATTACGCCTTCGACACGCCTGAGCAACTCGACGAGCTTCGGAGCCGGGATGGAGGGACGGCCCGCTACGACATGCACACGCGAGACTCCATGGCGAATTCGCTCACGCTGCCGGCCGACGAGGTGAAGCGCCGTCTCGATGCGGGCGAGGCTTATGTCATCAGGCTCAAAGTGCCGGCGGATAAGCGCATCGCGTTTGAGGATGCTGTCCGTGGCAGCGTCTCCTTTGCAAGTGAGGAAGTCGACGATCAAGTGCTCATCAAGAGTGACGGCATGCCAACGTATCACCTGGCGAACGTTGTGGACGATCACGAGATGCATATCTCGCACGTCATCCGTGGTGAAGAGTGGTTGCCGAGCACGCCCAAGCACATATTGTTGTACGAGTTCTTTGGATGGCGTCCGCCGACGTTTGCTCATTTGCCCCTGATTTTGAGTCCGACCGGCGGTAAGCTTTCGAAGCGTAATGCAGACAGAGCGGGAATCCCGGTCTCTGTTCGGCAATACCGCGAGGCCGGCTACGAGCCCGAAGCGCTCATCAACTTTCTGGCCTTCCTGGGATGGAATCCGGGCGACGAGCGCGAGATCTTTTCGCTCGATGAGCTCGCCGGTGCGTTTTCCCTCGATCGAGTCGGCTCGTCCGGCGTCAGTTTCAGCATGGATAAGCTGCGCTGGTATAACGAGAACCATCTCCGCCTCTTGGACGAATCAGAACTACTCTCGCGGGCACAGTCGGCTCTGGCGGCGAAAGGCTATGACCAGATAGACGAGGCGTATCTCCGTGACGTGGCATCACTTATGCGGGAGCGAATTGTCTTCGCGTCGGATCTCGCCACCGAGTGCACGTACTTTTTCGAAGCCCCTGACTCGTATGAAGAGAAGGGCGTGAAGAAGCGGTGGAAGGATGATTCGCCGGCGTTGCTTTCCGCCTATGCAGACCGGCTGGAAGCGCTCGATAATTTCTCAGCCGAGACGGCCGAAGCCGTGCTTCGCGAGGTCGCCGAGGCACATGAAGCCGGCGCCGGACGCATCATTCACCCGACGCGTCTTGCCGTGAGCGGCGTCACGTTCGGGCCCGGTCTATTCGAAATGATGGAGCTGATCGGGAAGGACGAGTGCGTGCTGCGGATGCGGAAGGCCGTCGAGTCGCTACCATGATGCAGATCGAAGTCAAAGACTATCCGTCGCTGCTTGCGCTTGCCGTCGTGGCCGAGTGGCCCGATCCGATCGGTGAAACGGGCTCACCTGGTTGGCTCGTCGACCTCCTTCAGCTTAATTCGCCCGACGCGCCTTTTGAAAGCGACGATCACGTGCGTGCGGAAATCCGCTCGATGATGCGCACCCAAGGCTACAAACCGTCTGGTCGTGGTAAGCCGGCATCAGAGTATCTGCTACGCGCAGCCGATCAGGGAAGACTCGGCAGTATCAATGCGGCGGTCGATGCGTGCAACGTGGTGTCGCTCCACAGCGGCATTCCGATCTCCGTTGTCGACCTCGACCGACTCGAGCAGCCGCTTCACATCGCAGCACCTCAGGACGGCGCGGCCTACGTGTTCAACGCGACCGGCCAGGAGATCGCCGTCACGGGAATCCCATGCCTGTTCGACGCGGTTGGCCCGTGCGCCAACGGCGTGAAAGACAGTCAGCGCACAAAGACAGGCGTCGACACGCGCCGAACGCTGTCGATTCTGTGGAGCACGTATTCGCTCACGGATCACACGCACCAGGCGATGACCTGGTACGTCGAAATCCTGGAGCGGCTTGGAGCCCGCGTCGAGCGAGCTACGATCAGCAACGATGCGGATTAGCGGATTAAACGTCGAGACGTTCGCGTAGAAGCGCCTGGACGACCTGCGGATTGGCGCGGCCCTGCGTGCGTCTCATCACCTGTCCCATAAAGAAGCCGATCACGCCCGTCTTGCCACCGCGGTATTCGGCAACCTTCGCCTCGTTCTCTGATAGTACGCCCTCGACAATCGGCGCAAGCGCCGATGTATCGCTCTCCTGAACGAGACCCTCGCGCTCTACGATTTCGCCCGGCGAGCCGCCGCCATCCATCATCGCAGCCAGCACGCGCTGTCCGGCAGAGCTGTTGATGGTGGCTTCCTCAACGAGTTCAACAAGACGAACGAAATCAGCAGGTGCGATATCGATTGTCTTGGCACCGCGAGCATTCATCTCACGCCGGAGCTCATGTAAAATCCAGTTGGCCACCGGCTGATGATGGGTCGACTCTGAAGCAGACGCCTTGAAAAAGTCGGCCAGCACGGGGTCGGCCGCGAGGACGGCCGCATCGTCCCGGTTGATCTTATAACGGGCTTGCAGATCGCCAAACCGCGCAAGGCCCGTGTCATCGAGAAGCTCGACCGGATCTTTGCGCGTGCCGGGTGCCTGCTTATTCGACTTCCGTTTTGGTTTCTGAGGTTCGGCTTTAGCCTTGGGCTGGGACCACGAATCGCGCAGCGACACGATGCGGTTGAATACAAGCTGCTCGGGGGTGCTATCGATGGGGTCCTGCCAGAAGTAGCCGAGGCGCTCAAACTGAAAGCGCGTGTCGGCATCATCACCCAGCACACTCGGCTCGACAACGCCGTTGCGGACGGTTAGCGACGCCTCGTTCAGATGATCGGTAAACGGAGGCTCGGCCGAATCAGGGTCTGCGATCTTGAATAAACGGTCGTAGAGCCTGAACTCTGCGGGCACACCCTGGCTGGCCGACACCCAATGCAGCGTCCCGCGCACCTTTCGGCCATCCGGCGAGTCGCCACCGCGCGTTTCCGGATCGTACGTCGCCAGCACCTCAATCACGTTGCCCGAATCATCTTTGACGACGTCCTGGCACGTGATGAAATACGCATAACGAAGCCGAACCTCACGTCCGGGGGCGAGCCGGTAGAATCCCGCAACGGGCTCTTCCATGAAGTCGCTCCGCTCGATATACAGTTCGCGCGTAAATGGCACCTGGCGACTTCCTTCCTTCGGGACATCGTGCGGCCAGTACGAAGCCTCAACTTCGTCTATCTCGCCTTCGGGGAAGTTTGTGATGGTCACCTTGAGCGGGTCGACGACTGCCATTACGCGCGGCGCTTCGTAATTAAGCGAATCGCGGATCGTGTGCTCGAATAGGCCGATATCCGTACGGCCATCGACTTTTGTCACGCCAACCGCTTCGGCAAAACTGCGCACCGCTTCGGGCGTGATGCCGCGGCGGCGCACACCGGCCAGCGTCGGCATCCGCGGGTCGTCCCATCCCTCAACAAATCCGCCCTCAACAAGCTGAAGCAGCTTTCGCTTGCTCATCACGGTATAGTCGAGGTTCAGCCGAGAAAACTCATACTGGCGCGGGCGTGTCGGCAGTTCCTCGGGCTCGAGGCCGTTCTCCAGCACCCAATCGTAGAGTTCGCGGTTGTTGTCGAACTCGAGCGTACAGAGCGAATGGGTGACGTTTTCGATAGCGTCTTCGAGCGGATGTGCGAGGTCGTACATCGGATAGATGCACCAGTTATCGCCTAAGCGGTAATGCTCGGCGTGCTTGATGCGGTAGAGCAGGGGATCCCGCATCTTCATGTTCTGCGACGCCATATCAATCTTGGCCCGCAGAACGTGCTCGCCACCAGCGAACTCGCCTTTCCGCATGCGCCGGAACAGGTCCAGATTTTCTTCGACGGATCTCGAGCGGTACGGACTCTCTTTGCCGGGCTTCAGCACGGTGCCGCGGTATTCTCTGATTGTCTCTTCGTCCAGGCTGTCGACGTACGCCAGGCCTTTGCGGATGAGCTTTACCGCGTACTCATAGAACAGCTCGAAGTAATCGGAGGCGTAGTATAGGTGTTCATCCCACTCGTAACCCAGCCAGCGAACGCTTTCGCGGATTGACTCGGCGTACTCCTCACTCTCGGTTTCCGGATTCGTGTCGTCGAAGCGCAGGTGGCACCGGCCGTTGTAATCTTCCGCGATCCCGAAGTTGAGCACGATGCTCTTGGCATGCCCAATATGCAGATAGCCGTTGGGCTCCGGCGGGAAACGCGTCACGACACTCGTATGACGGCCCGACTCCAGATCCTGGTCGATGATGTCGCGGATGAAGTTGCTCGGCGTCGAAGCCGATTCAGGCGAAGGAATACCCACGTCTATAAATATCTAAGATGGTCTGCTGGTCGCTGCGCGGCCGGCATCGGAGTGCATGTTCCCTGACCGCGTCTGGGAGTCGCCGGATGTCCGTGCGATCGGCCTCAATAGCCTGTGAGGCTTGTAATGTACGCGCGGATTAATGTAAGTGCCGTTCGAGAACGACGGGATCACGAGTCGACTCGATGATCTGCCGACACCGCTGGCAACGAAAATCGATCCGCTTGGGCCGTGCCGAAGCCCCGCCGAGTAGAAGCACCGATGATAAGATACCGTATGATCGCTCCGGCATCACGTTCGGATTTCGGATGTCATGCCCGCAGGAGCATGTTGCGCGCGTTTTCGTCTCGGGCATCGTGGTGAGTGGCTGTCGTCCTGAAAAAGGGAATCGGCCACGTACGCGCCGAGCAAATGGTTGGATCTTCGTTAATCAAATCTCCGCAGCGGGTCGTTCGGTCACGGGAAGTCCACTGACCAACCGATATCGACGCACGAGGTCCATTGCAATCACCCCATAAGCTACGGCCACATTCAGCGACTGCTTGATCCCGAATTGCGGAATCTCCAGCGCGATGTCCGCTTCGGCCACGACGTCCGCGCTAACGCCATCGACCTCGTTGCCAAGTACAATGGCGAGCGGGAAATCGTCGACCGTAAGTTCATCGACGAACGTCGGCTGATCGGTAATCTCCACTACTGCAATGCGATAGCCTGAGCGTCTGAGCTGCACGAGGACGTGTGAGATGTCGCCATCATGACTCCATGGGACTGATTCTTCCGCACCGAGCGATGTTTTGTGGATGGACGGATTATCCGGCGTGCCCGTGTATCCCGTCAGGTGTAAATGCTCGATACGCGCGGCATCCGAGCTCCGAAAAATGGACCCGACGTTATGGATTGAACGAACGTTGTCGAGTACGGCTCTGATAGGATGTTTATCAACCGTACCAATTTTACCCGGATCGATCCTCGGTATTTCTTCGTGTCGTAGCTTTCGCATTAAACAACGTCTGCCGAAAAGAAGCCCTCTGCTGCCTTGAAAACGTTCCCGCCTTCACGTCACATCCCATTATTAGTTCTCCTGACGGTATTCCTGACGCTGCCTGCGTGCCAGACGCTGCGTCAGATTGCCCAGCTCCGCCATGTCGATTTCGCCATCGATCGAACGGCACAGGTGCGGCTGGCGGGGCTCGATGCATCGCGGCTGCAGTCATACAACGATCTTCGTCCGGCAGAATTAATCAGACTCGGCACGACAGTGGCCCAGGGAAGCATGCCGCTTGAGTTCACGCTGCATCTGAATGCGTTTAACCCCCAGGACAACAACATTGCCGCGCGGCTGGTGCAGATGGACTGGACGCTGTTCTTGGAGGATCGCGAGACCATCTCCGGTCGCTATGATGGAGATGTGCTCCTGCCACCAGGCGAAGTAACCGACATCCCCATCCACATCTCGCTCGATTTGATGGATTTCTTCCGGGATAATATGCAGCAGTTGGTCAACCTCGCGCTTTCGGCAACAGGCCAAGACGCCGCACCAACAAATCTGCGCCTGCAGGCAACGCCCACCATCAACACCAGCCTGGGCCCGATCCGCTATCCCGAGGCGATCACGATCGTCAACCGAGACATTGGGAGCGAGCGTCCTGTAACGCCTTGATTGGACTGTTTTCAACGATTGTCCATAGTGTCGGGTTGGATTCGAGGCGTATCGGGTGTACAATATTCGACTGCACGAAAAGCACTCTCGATTAAGTGATCGTAGCAATCGACGGTCCCGCCGGTTCGGGCAAAAGTACAACAGCACGCCTGGTGGCCGAGC
>CAZRTY010000018.1:15283-17978 GCA_964603055.1 uncultured Rhodothermales bacterium
ATCGACGGTCCCGCCGGTTCGGGCAAAAGTACAACAGCACGCCTGGTGGCCGAGCGCCTTGGCTACGTTTACCTCGACACGGGTGCGATGTATCGCGCGATTGGCCTGGCGATGATCCGCCAGGATCGCTTGGACGATCAGTCGGGCGGCGTCGACTCGCTCGACTCAATTCGTCTGGACATTAAGCCGGATGGTAAAGTGTTTCGTGTTTTCTTGAATGATGAGGATGTGACCTCGATGCTTCGTTCGGCCGATGTTGGATCGGCAGCAAGTCGCGTCGCGCAGTGGCCGCCGGTCCGCGAGAAGCTCGTTGCCGAGCAGCGGCGGATTGCCCGCGGTGCGGTGGACGAGGGCAGCGGCGTTGTGTTGGATGGACGAGATATCGGTACGGTTGTATTTCCGGATGCCGACGTCAAGTTCTTCGTGCAGGCCGATGCCGAAGTCAGAGCCCGGCGTCGCTGCGATGAGCTGACCTCGGCCGGTCATCAGGTTTCGTTCGACGAGGTGTTGGCTGAAATCAAACAGCGCGATCGGCAAGATGCACACCGCGCTGTTGCGCCGCTACGCGTTGCCGGAGACGCCATACTCATCGATACGACGCACGTAGAAATAGAAGAACAGGTAGCCCTCGTCATCGAGGAAATCAGGGAACGTGGCCACAAGGCTATGGTTAACTGAAATTCGCTTTTTCCCGGATATCGACCTCCCTCAGTCGATATCCGTTTACGTTAACTCATAAAATTGTCGTGAGTCGAGAGAGGGAGCGGCTCGCGATGGCGAGAGAAAGTTCGCTTCGGCGGCTTTCGGAGACTTTTATGGCTGAAGAACAGCAAAAAAATGTGGCCGCGGAGGCCGAGGCGGCTGAGGTAACCAACACCGCTGCCGATGAAAACACAGGCGGCGACGGCAACGTGGCAAGTGTACTCGAAGACGTTGTCGAAGAGGCAGTGAAAGGCGAAGAGATTCCCTCGGCTGCCGAAGCGGGTGTGACGGACGAAGAAGAGGAGCCGATTACCTCGCTCGATACCGCCGCCGACCTTCCGGATGCAAGCCGTGGCTATACCGGCGAGATCCAAGGTCGTGTTGTAACCCTGGCAGAGCTCGGCGAGGCCGACGAAGAAGAGGTTCAGCGGCGTGCCAGCTACGATCAGCTGATGAAGCTGGTCGACGAAACGTTCACCACGGTTACCGAAAACGAGATCGTCAAAGGCCGTGTCGTTAGCATCGGCGATAAAGATGCTGTCATCGACATCGGGTTCAAGAGTGACGGTATCGTATCACTTAGCGAATGGGAGCAGGAGCTGCAGCCCGGTGACGAAGTCGAGGTGTTCCTTGAGCGCCTGGAAGACTATCACGGGCAACTTGTCCTCTCCAAAACGAAAGCCGATCAGGTTCGCCGTTGGCTCCGCATTGAAGAGGCATTCGAGAATGAGGAAGTTCTCGAAGGAACGATTATCCGCCGCATTAAAGGTGGTATGATCGTCGAACTTTTTGGCGACATGGAGGCATTCCTCCCGGGCTCGCAGATCGACGTCCGCCCCGTGCGCGACTTCGACGCGTATCTCGAGCGCCGCATGGAGTTCAAGATCGTCAAACTCAACCCGGCCAACGAGAACATCGTTGTCTCGCACAAGGCGCTCATCGAGAAAGATCTCCAGGCGCAGCGCGAGAAAATTCTCGGCACGATGGAAGTCGGGCAGGTGCTGGAAGGCACGGTCAAGAACATCGTCGACTTCGGTGTCTTCATCGACCTCGGCGGCGTTGACGGCCTGCTCCACATTACCGACCTCTCCTGGGGCCGTGTATCGCACCCGTCCGAACTCGTCGAACTCGACGAGAAGCTCAACGTCGTCGTTCTTGACTACGACAAAGAGCGCCAGCGTATTTCGCTTGGTCTGAAGCAGCTGCAGCCGCATCCGTGGGATGATCTTGGCGAGCGCTACTCGGAAGGCGACGTTGTCGAGGGCAAAGTGGTCTCGATCACCGACTACGGCGCATTCGTCGAGTTGGAGAAAGGTATCGAAGGTCTCGTCCACATCTCTGAGATGAGCTGGACGGAGCATATCCGCCATCCCAGCCAGACGGTATCGCTCGGGCAGCTGGTCAATGTCAAGATTTTGAATATTGACAACGAGGGTAAGAAGATCTCCCTCGGCATGAAGCAGCTCGAGCCGGACCCATGGACGGGTATTTCGGATCGCTACCCACCGGGAACCGTGATGCGCGGGAAAGTCCGCAACATCACCAACTTCGGTGTCTTCGTCGAGATCGAGCCCGGCATCGACGGACTCGTGCACATCTCCGACCTGTCATGGACGAAGAAAGTGCGCCATCCGGCCGAAGTCGTTAAGAAAGGGCAGGATCTGGACGTCGTTATCCTCAACATCGACGAGGAAAGCCGTCGCATCTCGCTCGGCCACAAGCAGGTTCAAACGAATCCGTGGACGCAGCTGGAGCAGGTTTACTCGGTCGGCGCCGACACGAACGCGAAAGTCGTCTCCATTGGAGATGAAGGACTCGTCGTGGAGCTTCCGATGGATGCTGAAGGCATCGTGCCGGTATCAGAGCTGAAGAGCGGTGCCGCTCACTTCGACCAGCAGTATCGTGTTGGCGAAGAGCTCGAGCTTCGCGTGATCAAGTTCGATCCGTCGAACAAGGAGATCGTGCTTAGCGAGACCGCCAAGCAGCGTGCCGC
>CAZRTY010000019.1:0-17630 GCA_964603055.1 uncultured Rhodothermales bacterium
GTGATGTCACGCGTGGGCTCGGTGACGATCGGCACGCCGAGGTTTGAGGTCGGATCGCCGTCATGCCAGGCTCGGCCGAAGAAGCGAACCAACTGATGGTACAGCAGGCCCCGGACGAAACGGGCTTCGCCCTCGATCCTATCTCGTGCTGCCTGGTCGTCGATGACGTCCAGTGCGCTGAGAACGTTGTTCGCAATGTTGATTCCACGGTAGGAATCGATCCACTGCGATGCCACCATCGAGTTGTCGATCAGGATGGCTTTGTTCCAGACCTCGCGAGGCTGGTTGAAGGTCCCGGTCCACGACAGGTCGCCGTCATCTCCAAGGAGGTCGGCCATGAGCATGAAGCGTCCGCCGAAGAGGTCGGCATCGCCAAGGACGTCATAGGCTCCGATAAGGGCCGTCTCAACCGCCGAAGCCGATGAGAGCGCCACGTCGTCGGATATCGATTGCTGTGGTTCCAGATCGAGGACACCGTCGCAACCCGGTAGCAGCACGAGAATGAGTGCGGCCACCGCAAAGGTGCGTGTCAGGCGTTGGGTATTCATATGAACAGGAATGTCTTGATGAAAGTCAGTAATCGGAACGACAGGCTTTTAGAACGTGAGCTGGATGCCCGTCGTGACCGAACGTGCCTGAGGCGCGGTGTAGAACTCATTGCCCAGGCCAATATTACCGGCAGCAAAGTCTGTGTTGACCTCTGGATCCCACCACGGGTACTTCGTCCACGTCAGCAGATTCTGACCCGTCACGTAGATACGAGCGTTCTGCAGGCCGATACCGTCGATGTACTGCCGCGGCAACTGGTAAGACAGCGCGACGTGACGTAGGCGCAGGTACGATCCGTCGTAAAGGTACCGGCTCGAGTGAACGACACCGTTCCCGAGGAAGAAGCGCGCCTGTGGCACATCCGTGATATCACCCGGCTGCTGCCAGCGATCGAGCTGGCTCGCATGCTGGTTGTCGAAATAGTCGCCGTTGGCGCTTTTGAATCGGCCGGCACCGTCATAGATATCGGCGCCGTAGCTGAACTGGAACAGCACATCGAGCGAGAAGCCGCGGTAGCTGAACTCGTTTCCGAAACCACCGGTGAAGTCAGGGTTGGGATCGCCGATCACCACCTGATTGGCAGCGTTGGGATTGTTCGTCGTGGCGCCTGGATTGACGATGTCACCGTTTTCGTCCTGTTCATTGATGTAGAACAGGGCATCACCATTATCCGGATCGACGCCCGCGTACTCGAGCGCATAAAACACGCCGATCGGCTGGCCTTCCACGGCTCGGTTAATGAAACCGCCGTTGATCACCTGACCGTCGAGGTCGGTAATCTCGTTGCGGTTACGGCCGAAGACGAAGTTCGAGTTCCAGCTGAAATCGCTGGTTGAGATGTTGCGCGTATTGATCGCGATCTCAATACCCTGGTTACGCAGACGACCCACGTTCCGCGTCTGCGACGTAAACCCGGTCGAAGCCGGCACCGTCACGTTCAGCAGGAGGTCGCGTGTGTCTTTGTAATAGTAGTCGAACTGCGCCGAAAGGCGGTCATTGAAGAGACCGAAGTCCACGCCGATGTCGAACTGCTGCGTCCGCTCCCACGCCAGATCGGGGTTAGGCGTCTGGCTCGGATACGTGCCCGGACGGCCGCCGTATGCACCGGCGCTCCACAGGCCGCGCGAGTCAAAGTTGCCGATCTCCGCATTACCCGTCAGGCCGTAGCTGGCACGTAGTTTAAGCAGGCTGAACGGGCCATCCTGCATGAACGCCTCGTCCGAAACGATCCATCCTGCCGAAACGGCGGGAAAGAAGCCGTACCGGTTGTTCGAGCCGAAACGCGACGAGCCATCATAGCGACCGCTCAGCGTAAGCAGGTAGCGATCCATGAACTGGTAGTTCACACGTGCAAAGTAGGACAGGAAGCGGTACGCCGTCCGTCCGCCTGACCCCGCCGTGATCTCCGCCGCACTTGAGATCTGCGTAAAGTCATCGCTCGGGAATTGCGTGCCCGTGACCGACGACCAGTTCCAGTCGGAGTTCTGGAAGCTCATTCCCACCGTGGCGTCGTACGAGTGATCGTCGCCGAAGCCGCCGATGTAGTTGAAGTAGTTGTTCGTCGTGTAGTTAACGATGCGGTCCCAGGCCTGGTAACCGAGGCCGGCCACAGCATCAGTCATTCCACGAGCCACCTGACTGTTGTAGTGCTGATCATCATTCTGATCGAGCACGTCGACGCCAAACTCACTGTGGAAACGGAGACCGGTCGTGACCTCGAGGTTTGCGTACGCATTACCGAGCGTACGGTAAACCGTGGTATTGAACCGGGTGTTGTCTACGTAGAGGAGCGAGTTGAAGTAGACGGTGTTGTGGTTGATGTTGTCAGAGGGCGAGTAACCATCGGTCACATTCGGATCCGGCTCGTAGATCGGGTTGATCGGCGCCTGAGCCACGATTTGCATCGGCGTTGCAAACGCGTTGTCAGTAGAGAGCCGCTGGTTGAAGCTCCGAGCAAGGCTAAGCCGAGCACCAACGTTCAGCCGGTCGTTCACATCATGGTCGACGTTGGCTCGACCGCTGATACGTTGAAAGTGGTTACCAATGAGGATACCGTCCTGGTCGTCGATGGCACCCGAAACAAAGAAGCGAGTGTTCTGATCGCCGCCCTGTGCGCTAAGTTCGAACGTGTTTGAACCACCGTTCTGAAACGCCTGATCCTGCCAGTCAAAGTTGGCATTGTCATTACGCCAGTCAGCACCGAGGGCATAGCTGTCGAAAATGGCCGCGACGTACTGATTACATGACAGGGTAGCGTGACAAACGCCCGAGGGGCCCAACAGCTCATCCGTATTCGAAGCGGCCTCCGTTAACAGTTCCACGTATTCAGGACCATTGAGAAAATCGACCCGGTTGGTCGGGCCACTCCATGAGCGCGAGTAATTCGCCGTGATACGCGTCGCACCGGTGGTTCCGCTCTTAGTGGTAATGAGCACGACACCATTCGAGGCACGGGCGCCGTAGATAGCAGCGGCGGAAGCGTCTTTCAACACCTGAATCGACTCGATGTCGTTCGGGTTGATGTCGGCCATCGGGTTGGTGGCCGCCTCGTTGCTCGACAGGTTCTGCGTGGTCACGGGAATGCCGTCAATTACGTAAAGCGGCTGGTTGGACGCCGAAACCGACGATGCACCACGGACGCGCACCTGGATGCCCTGGCCGAGCTTACCGCTCTGCGTCTGGATGTCCACGCCGGCCATGCGGCCTTGCAGCGCCTGCTCGACGCTAAGCACGGTCTGGTCTTCGAGTTCACGCGCGCTTACCCGCGAGATGTTACCCGTCAGCGTCCGCTCGAGCTGGCTGCCGTAGCCCACAACGACGACCTCATCAAGCTGCCGAAAGTCGGGCGTGAGGCCGATGTTAATCTCCGAACGGCCGTTTACCTGTACATCTTGCGTATGGTAACCGATGAATGAGAAGCGAAGAACATCATCCGCTGCCGCGGAGATCTGGTATGTACCGTCCATGGCCGTCGCTGTACCGACTGTCGATCCAACGACAACGACCGAAGCACCTGCGAGGGGTTCGCCGGTATCTGTATCGATCACGGTACCCGCGATGTTTAGGGTCTGGGCCTGTGCCATCGCCGGCACCAGGATCAGCAACGACCAAAGGAACGTGGTAATTGCTTTCTTCATTAGCTTAAGGAATTACGTTTGAGAGATTTCGCGGGGCGGGGACTTCGATGCGAATGCGCCTGAACGCGACGCGACGATTGAGCGGACCACTCGAGGGTGATACGAGGCCTCGCGACCTGAGTCTGATGTGCACCCGGATACCGGGACGATAACACATACACATATTCGATGCTCGCGAAACCGGCCGAACTGTATGTAGGGGACATGAAGATAACCGCTTCCAGAGATGTATAATGACGTCGACGAACACGCCCGCGAGCTAGTCGGAGTACTCGGCGGTGCACGTGTGCAACACAATGTGCCGCTCGCGCCGCTGACGACGTTCGGGATCGGCGGGCCTGCCGATCTATTCTATGAAGCGCGCTCGGCGGGCGAGCTCGCGAATGCCGTATCTACGGCTCGCAGAACCGGCGTCCCATACTTCCTGCTGGGCACTGGGGCCAATATTCTCGTCGGCGACGGCGGCTTCCGCGGGCTCGTCATCCGCAATATGGCCCGTCATGCAGACGTGCTGGATGGTGAGCGGCTGGTCGCTGAAAGCGGCGCTATCATCTATCCTGACCTCATCGAGAAGGCCGTGTCGAACGGACTCTCGGGGCTGGAGCATTACGTTGGGATCCCTTCGACCGTCGGGGGCGCGATGTGGCAGAACCTGCACTTCCTCTCGCCACCACCCGAGCGCGAGCGGACGATGTTCATCGAGGAGGTCGTGCACGGTGCCGAGATTTTAACCGCCGAGGGCGAGCGCACATATGTCGACCGCGATTACTTCGATTTCGGCTACGACTACTCCGTCCTGCACGAGCGGGACGATATCGTGCTCTCTGTCACCTTTCAATTGAGGAAGGGTGACCAGCAGCGGATGCGGGACATTATGGCGGCCAATCTGCAGTGGCGGGCTGAGCGGCATCCGCCGCTCGACACCGAGCCGAGCGCGGGATCCATCTTCCAGAAGATCGAGGGTGTTGGCGCCGGTCGTCTCATTGACGAGGCGGGCCTCAAAGGCGCCTGCATCGGCGGGGCGTGTGTTACGCACCGGCATGCCAACATCATCATCAATCGCGGCGGCGCTACGGCAGCGGATGTGCGCGCGTTGATCTCGTTCATCCAGGAGACGGTCAAGGAGCGGACGGGTTACTGGCTCAAGCCTGAGATCTCGTTCATCGGCGAATTCCACCCTCAGTCCACCGTAACTCCTACGATGCTACCTCAGCCAGACACGGCTGCGTAGGCACCGCCGACCGTCGGCGGTTCTTGAATCGGCGGCATATTCGGCTCCGGAGGCATCGTCTGCGTACGAATCCGCTTGTCGCACCCCGCCCCGTTTCGTTGATTGGCACAGTTTTATCGCCTCGCCGTCGTACGCATCTCGATGATACGCATCTCGATGAATGGTATCAGGAGCGGCTGGATTCGCAGTGCGTTTGCGGTCTTCGAAAAAGACTTCAAGCTGGAACTGCGAAGTCGGTACGCGATCAACATGCTCTTGATGTTCGTCCTGACGGTCATCGCTCTGCTGGTACTCGCCGCAGGGCGTGAGCCGTTGACGGATATCCTGCGCGCCGCGCTCCTCTGGATCGTGGTACTTTTCTCGGCTGCGATTGGCCTGGGGCGGTCATTCCTCGTCGAAGAAGAGCGGGGAACGGTGCTGCTGCTTCGCCTGAACCTTCGCCCATCGGCGGTTTATACGGGCAAACTGTTCTTCAACCTCGTGCTGATGCTGGTAGTGGAGGTCGTCGCTGTGGCCGCTTTCATGCTGCTGCTCAATGTCTCTCTCGGCGATCCTGGGCTGATGGTGTTGCTCATTGTACTGGGCGCACTCGGCCTCGCCGGATCGACGACGCTTTTGGCGGCGATCATTGCGCGCGCGGCGGCTCGCGGACCCCTGTTGCCGGTGCTCCTCTTCCCCATCCTCATCCCGCTCATGCTTACCGTGGTCAATGCGACGGTGGGTATCATCGAAGGTGGCGGTTGGGTTGCCATCCGCAGCGATATTATCGTGCTGATCAGCTTTGCCGGTGCGGTTATATCGGCCTCTTATCTGTTATTCGATTATGTCTGGAACGACTAACACGGCACCGCCCGCCTCCGACCGCTATCCTGCCGTGAGCCGGCACTACCCGCTCATCCGCAATATCATTCTGGTGTGGATGAGTGTCGTCGTCGTAGCCGGATTCCTGATGCAGATCCCCAGGATCAACATCCTCGAACACACCGCGCGGAATCTCTACTTCCACGTGCCGATGTGGTTTGTGATGATGATCGGCGGCGTAGTTGCTGCCGTGCACGGCATCCGGTACCTCTCTACCGGCAACGAACTGTCAGACATCCGGTCGATGGAAGCGGCGCGCGTCGGCGCGGTCTTTGGGCTCCTCGGCCTGCTCACCGGCATCGTATGGGCGCGGTTCACGTGGTACGTGGGGACCAACATCTGGTGGAACTTCGATCCGAAGCAGACGATGGCGGCCGGGCAGCTCTTGATCCTCGGCGCCTACTTCGTGCTTCGGTCCGGAATCGAGGACCCACGCAAACGCGGCAAAGTCGCAGCAGTGTACCTCATCTTCGCGACGGTCACGATGCCCTTCCTGTTGTACGTCTTGCCGCGGCAGTTCGACAGCCTCCACCCCGGCGCCGACGGAAACCCCGCCTTCAGCGATATCACGCATCCCACGATGCGGCTTGTGTTCTATCCGGCCGTGATCGGTTTCATCGGTCTCTTCTGGGTGCTCTACACACAGCGAGTGAGAGCGGCATACCTCCGCTTCCGCAAGCTCGGTGAAGTCGACGCCTGATTACAGCTTACTTATTTCGATGTCATACGATTTCAATATCTTACCGGTCGCGGATCTCGACGAGACCGATGCGGCACCGCAGGAAACGGCCTACGACACCGTATGGACGCTCTCTGAGGTGCCGACGCAAGAACCTGAGGGCATCGAGCGGTTGATGCTGGCGGAAGACAAGCTCTTCGTTGTGCTGGCCGTGGTGCTGGTCATCTGGTTCGGCATCGTCGCGTTGATCTGGCGAACGGACAGCCGCCTGGCCCGGCTTGAACAAGAGATCGACGAAAGCGTCGACAATCACTCCTGACACGCGCAATCAGTAAAGACCATGAAACCAAAGACCCTCATCGGCCTCATCGCGATGATCGCCTTCGGCTCGCTGCTGCTGTTAAATTTCGGCAGCCAGGTGGGTGGATACATGAGCTTTGCCGATGCCGAGGCCGCCGGCCGTAGCGCGCACGTCATCGGTGAATGGGTGCAAGACCGGCAGACCTCGTACGACCCGCAGTCGAACATTTTTACGTTCCATATGCGGGATGAGGCGGGCAACTTGATGCAGGTCGAATACCCGAACCCCAGGCCGGCCAACTTTGAGGATGCCGAGCGCCTGGTGGTCGAAGGCAAGATGCACGGCGGTGTCTTCCAGGCATCTCACATCCTGGTGAAGTGCCCATCCAAGTATAACGATGAACGAGCGCTTCAACAGTTGCAGCCGGTATCGGACCAGTAGGATGCAATGGTGGGGCTGGGCGATGGCGTTCGCCTTCGTCGCCGCAGCACCTTCTGCTACAGCGCAGCCGGCTGACGACCCGCCGATCGAGGGCTGTGCAGACGAGGCGTCGTGCGCCCTCGAGAGCCGGCATCTCATGCACGATGCCGCTGAGATTTTCGATGCCGCGCAGCGGTCGATCCACCGCATGTCGCCCGTCGACTTTGAGCAGGACGAAGAGCATTACCGCATCCGCGCGGCCTTCCGCGTCCTGTTCTTTCTTGATGACATGCACGTGGCCATCGTGCCGACGAGCAATGGCTGTACGATGCACGTGAGAAGCGAGAGCCGAAGCGGCGTCTGGGATGCCGGCGTCAACCGCAGGCGCGTTGAGCGATTCTTCCGAACCCTGCAGCGGGTTCTGGAAGAGGCAGCGTCGTCAGCCGAGCCATAATTGGACGCGCGTCGGCACGTCCGGCCGGGCTCAATTCAGATAAAGCGCCGAGGCGATCAGGAAGAAGACCGTCAGCCCGACGATATCATTCAGTGTGGTCACGAACGGGCCCATCGCACTCGCGGGGTCGATGCCCAGGCGTTTCAATAAGAACGGCACGAGGGCGCCGTTGGCCGTCGCCAACAAGATGACGGTGAACATGGTCAGGCCGACGGTCAACGCCAGCCGGGGGATGTCTCCCAGACCGATGAGCCAGACCACCACGCCCACGGTGATGCCGAGTACGGTGCCGTTGAGCAGCGCAACGAGCGACTCCTTCGCCATGCGCTTGAACGCATCGCCGAGCCAGAAATCGCCGGACGAAAGTCCCTGCACGGCAATCGCTGCGGCCTGGACGGCCGCGTTGCCGCCCATCGCCGTCACGATGGGGATGAACGTGGCGAGGACGACGGCTTGTTCGAGGCCTTCTTCAAACGACCCGATGACGAGTCCCGATAGCGCCGCACCGGTCAGGCCCACGAGCAGCCACGGCAGCCGACCTCGCGATATCTCGAACACGCTGTCGGTCGGCTCTTCATCAGCCGAGATACCGTGCATCAACTGGAGGTCTTCCTCGGCCTCTTCGAGAATGACGTCGACCACGTCGTCAATCGTGATGCGCCCGACGAGTGTGCCGCCCTGATCCACAACTGGAAGCGACACCAGGTCGTACCGCTCCATGATCCGCGCCACTTCTTCCTGGTCGAGGTCCGGCGTTACCGAAAGCACATCGCCATCCATCACCTGCGCAACCTTGACCCCGGCCGGCGTGAGCAACAGATTCTTCAGCGACACCGTGCCGACGAGGCAGTGTTCACTGTCGACCACAAAGACCGAATAGATCGGCTCGACGAGGTCGGCATGACGCCGCACCTCCTCCGTCGCCTCCGCAACCGTCCAGTCTTGCGGCACCGCCACGAGCTCGGTGCCCATGATGCCGCCCGCGGTGTCCGCCTCATAGGCGAGGAGATCCCGGATGTCACGCGCATCTTCGAGGCCGGGCAAGAGCCGATTGGTGAGCTCCGTCGGCAACTCGTTCAGAACGTCGACAGCATCGTCGGTATTCAGCTCGTCGATCAGCGACGTGGCCCGGTGCTGGTCGAGGCGCTCGATCAGATCGGTACGGATCGACGGGTCGATCTCGGGTATAACCTCCGACGCGCGCTCCGTAGACAGCCACTCGAATAACCGCCACCGCTCATCCGGCGCCAGGTGGCGCATCAGCACGGCGAGGTCGGCCGAGTACAAATCGGTGACGACGTTCATCACCATCGCCTGCTGATCAGACCGGATCAATGTGGCGATATCCGCGACAAGCTGCTCGTCAACCTCAAGACTGGCGCGCTTCGGCTCTTCTGTCGGCAGTGTCTCGGCCATTATTGTTCGTGCCTACGGGTGAACGTTTACCACAGCTCGGCAAGATACGGATTCAATTCCCACCGCCGCCGCGCACCTCAAGACCTTCGACGAACTTCCCAAGTTCGACGAAATCCGCCGGACTCAACTCCTCGGCGCGCAGCGGCGCAAACCGCTCCGGCATCGACAATGCGCGCTCTTCAAAATAGCGCCCCAGGCTGTTGCGGAGGGTCTTCCGCCGCTGGTTAAAGGCCGTCCTGACGAGGCCGCGCAGTGTCTCCATGTCCACGCCCGGCACGTCGGCTTTCATCTTGAGCCGGATCACCGCGCTCGTCACGTCGGGCTTGGGCCGGAAGACATGCTTCGACACGCGGAACAGGATCTCGGGTTCGGCAAAAAGCTGTGTCATTACACTCAAGATGCCGTACGCCTTCGTCCGAGGCACCGCCACCAGTCGCTCGGCCACTTCAAGCTGCATCATCAGCACAGCCTCCGACACAACCTCGTGCCGGTCGAGCAAGCCGAAAAGTATCTGACTCGTGATGTAGTACGGCAAATTGCCCACCGCATATACCGGCCGCCCTGCCGCAAGCGCGGTCCAGTCGACATCCAGCACATCCGCATGACGGATGTCCAGCTCAGGAAGCCGCTCCTTCAACAACGTCACCGCCCGGTCGTCGATCTCCACCGCCACCAGATCGGGATACCGCGCCAGCAGCTCGGCCGTCATCGCACCCGTGCCAGGCCCGATCTCCACCACCAGCGCCCCATCCGGCGCACGAACGGCGTCGACGATTTTCCTGACCGTGTTCGGGTCGACAAGAAAATTCTGGCCAAGCGATTTACGTGGTCGAAGCAAGCCGGCGAGGGATGTCAGTTAGCTGATACCGAGATACCAGGTACGATAATTCTCGGCAAACCGTACGGGTGTTTGTTTTGGGGGAAACCGGGTGCGGCCTCAACAAGGTCTAGCGCCCTGCGCCGGGACGCCGATGGCCGGCGCTTCGTTCGCAGGCTCTTGCGTCCACCGTCCGGACGCACAGAACGTACGCCGTGCCGTCCTCGTCGGAATACCTCATCATGGGGAAGCATGGCGTCATTTCGTGCGTCCGAAGTAGCGAAAATAAGAGCCATTGAGCGCGGCGGAGCGTGCCCGCCGTCCCGGTGCACAACGTTGGCGCGTAGCGAGGCCGAGCCCGGTTCCCCACAAAACAGCGGCATGGCGAGCCGGCGGAGACCACGGGTCGGAGCTCATACATCTGCGCGAACCGCCATCAGTCCGCGGCAATCACCTGGCCGGGCGTCATCGAGCGGAGCGTGTGCACGAGTTCGATGGACGGCCGCGCGTCGTCGATGGTGAAGCCACCGCCCGCCAGCACCCGTTCGTAGACAACGGTGTGCAGATCGCGGAAGCCCGCGCTGAACTCGACCTCCTCGCCGTCCACCGTGATTGAGCGGTAGGTCGGCGCGTGCTCGCGCGTGGCATCCGGCAAGTCGTTGCGGTCGATCGACAAGAACCAGTCGACATCGGCGCGCTCAAGCTCGAGCTTGCCGCCCATCTTCGTTTCCTCGGATTGTTCGAGCTCGATCCGCCGGACCCCGCCGAAAAACCACATCAGCAAATCAAAGAAGTGGATGCCGATGTTGGTGGCGATGCCGCCCGCGCGCGAAACATTGCCTTTCCACGAGTATCGGTACCAGGTGCCGCGCGATGTGATGTAGCGCAGCTTGACCTGCCGCCGGTCGTTCGGTGTGGCCAACAGCTGATCTCGCAGCGCGATGAGCGACGGGTGGACGCGGAGTTGCAGGATGGTGTAAATGCTGCGCTCGTACTCGGCCTCGAGTTCGGCCAGGGCATCGAGATTCCACGGATTGAGAACGAGCGGCTTCTCGCAAATGGCGTCGGCGCCGATGCGTAGCGCCAGCCGGATGTGGGCGTCGTGCAGGTGGTTGGGCGAGCAGATCGAGACGTAGTGGACGCGTTGGTCTTCAGGGCCGCGCCGGCAGCGCTCGAGGTGCCGGTCGAAGCGCTCAAACTCGGTGAAGAACGCCGTGTCGGGGAAGTACTGATCGAGGATGCCGACGGAATCGTGCGGATCGACGGCCGCGATCAGCCGGTTGCCTGTCTCGTGGATGGCCTTGTAGTGCCTCGGCGCGATGTAACCGGCGGCGCCCGTCAAGGCGAAGTTCTTGGGCGCGTCGTTCATAGACAGACCAGCTCAGGAATGGCGGTTGGAAACACGGGCCGAACGGGAGGTCGCGATACTCGGCTGGGCGCAGTTCACAAAGCCCCGACTGCGCGACCCACTGGCCGGGATGTTACGACGGCTGCAGCTCGAAATCGCGCACGACGTCTTCGATCGAGCGCGCGCCGGGGAACCAGTCGAGCAGCTTCACCACGACTTCGTCGAGCAGGGCATCCGGGCAGGAGGCGCCGGCCGTCAGCACGATGTCGAGCGGGCGATCATCCGGCAGCCAGTCATCCGTCTCCTCGATTTCGTGTGTGTGGATGTTGAAGTGGCGGATGTGCCCAGGCGATGTCATCTCGGCGGCATCGCTAATGAAATACGTGGGCATGGCCTCTTCGCAAAGCTCGACGAGGTGGCTGGTGTTCGACGAATTGTATCCGCCTACGATGATGCCGACGTGGCCGCCGCTGTCAATGAGTGCCTGCGTGGCTGACTGGTTTTCATTGGTCGCGTAGCAGAGGGTGTCTGACGTATCGGCAAAGTGCTCGTCGATCTCGTCGGCGCCGTAACGTGCAATCATGGCATCGCGAAGTAGCGATGCGATCGCGGCCGTTTCGGTAGCAAGCATCGTGGTCTGATTCACGACGCCGATCCGCTGAAGATCACGCTCGGGGTCGAAGGCGTCGGAATAGCGGTCGGCAAAACGCTCGTAGAAATAATCGATGCCGACGTCTCCGCGGATGATACGCGCCAGCTCCTCGGCCTCTTCCATATCGCGCACGACGACGACCGGCGCCGACTTCTTAGCGCGGGAGAACGTGGCGCGCGTCTCCTCGTGATACCGCTTGCCGTGAACGACAATCGTGTAGTCCTTCTTGCCGATCTGGGCGCTCTTCTTCCACACTTTCTCGACAAACGGGCACGTGGTGTCATAACTCACCGTGTCGACGCCGCGCTCGCGCAAGATCTCCTCAACCTCAACGCTCGCACCAAATGCGGGAATGATGACGACGTCTTCTTCGCGCAGTTCGTCGAACGGGATGAGCTGCTCGCCCGAGGTCGTTCTCAAGAATCTTACGCCTTTCTCCTGCAGGTCGTCGTTGACACGCGGGTTATGGATCATCTCGGAGAGCAGGAACAGGCGCTTGCCTTCATTCTCCTCGAGCGCGCGATAGGCGATTTCGATTGCGTTCTCGACACCGTAACAGAAGCCGAAGTGCCGCGCGATCTTCACCCGCATCGGCCCGAAGTCCATTACCGTTGGGCTCAGGTCCTTCTTACGCGGGTCGGTGACACGCCGGGCCTCTTTGACTTTCGAGATGATGGGGCTACGGTAGTAGACAGGGACGTCAAACTGGCGCGCCATGGAATAGATAAGCGTCTGATAACAAGCTATGCCGGAATGGCCGTTTGCTACGACACGGCTGAGAGGATGTTCGTAAAGTCCGTGCGCGTTCGGTCGGACTGTGACTTCCTGCTTAGTTGGCGCCGGCGCGCAGATCGAAGCGCGGGATCGCAATCCGGAACCGTTCGCCGTTCGAGCGCTGCATCAGGTACGAGCCTTCCATCGATCCTTCGAACGTACCGATCACACAATAGCTGCTGTACTCGTAATACGCGCCCGGCTCGATAACGGGCTGCTCTCCGATCACGCCCTCCCCCTCAACTTCCTCGAGGTGCCCGCGGGCATCGCGGATGTACCAGTGCCGCCGGAGCAATTGAACTTCGTCGTAGCCCTCGTTGGTGATCCGCACCAGATATCCAAACACAAAGCGACCGCTCATGACGTCGGTCTGTTGATCGAGATAGACCGGGCGGACGGTAACGGTGATCGAGTCGGTGACTGCGGTATACGGGACCATGACTTCATTACGACGATCTATGGAGCTCTTGGACGCCGTCATCTGCCGGGAGTTCGCTCGGCAAATATTGCGGCCGGCCAACGAAGATTGGGCGTATATTCTGGACAGGGGAGGAAATGGCTTTCGCGAGCGCCGACGGGCTGAACAAGCCGGACGGAGATACGTACGAGCCCGTCATTTAGATTGATTCTAAGCAGGTTGATTCCAAGCACACCCGCGGTTTCGGCCGCGGCATATCCTCACTACCGATGAAGGTATCCCCGAAGCCCGTCGAGCAACTGAAGGAGGCGACAATCCTCTTTGCCGGAGACTCGGGCGACGGCATGCAGCTTACCGGCTCGCAGTTTACTCTGGCCACAGCGTTTGCGCGCAATGACCTGGCCACGTTGCCGGACTTCCCGGCAGAGATCCGCGCCCCGGCCGGCACCACGTACGGCGTGAGCGGCTTCCAGCTTCACTTCGGCTCGGTGGACATCCGTACGCCTGGAGACGAAGTCGATATGCTCGTGGCGATGAACCCGGCCGCCCTCAAGGTGAATCTCAACCGCGTGCGGCCGAGCGGCACGATTCTCGTCAATGCGGATGCGTTCGACAAGCGGAGTCTGGAGCTGGCCAAGTATGAGTCGAACCCGCTCGAAGACGATTCGCTCGCGTCGTATCAGGTAATCGAAGTCGAGCTTTCGAAGCTGACGCACGAGACGCTAAAGGACTCCGGGCTCGACAAGAAGACGATCGACCGGAGCAAGAACATGTTTGCGCTCGGGCTTTCGCTCTGGCTCTATTCGCGTCCGATGGCGCCGGCGCTTGAGTGGGTCGAGCGGAAGTTTGCCTCGAAGCCGGAGATCCGCGATGCAAACGTTCTGCTGCTCAAGAAAGGCTTTCATTTCGGCGAGACGGCTGAGCTTTTCGTATCTCGATTCGAGGTACAACCTGCAGCGCTCAAGCCCGGAAGGTATAAAGCCATCCGAGGTGCCGAGTCACTCGCGCTCGGGCTGGTGGCCGCTTCAAAGCGCAGTAAGCTGCCGCTTTTCTACGGCTCCTATCCGATTACGCCGGCATCCGACCTGCTCCATGAACTGAGCCGGCTGAAGCACTTTGGCGTGATGGCCTTTCAGGCTGAAGACGAGATCGCAGCGGTTGGTGCGGCGATTGGTGCCAGCTTTGGTGGGAATCTCGCTGTGACAGGCACGAGCGGCCCTGGTGTAGCGCTGAAGACCGAGGCAATCGGTCTTGCAATTATGACGGAGCTTCCGCTGGTTGTCGTGAACGTGCAGCGCGGCGGTCCCTCAACGGGCCTTCCCACGAAAACCGAGCAAAGCGATTTGCTGCAGGCGTATTACGGCCGCAACGGCGAAGCTCCGATGCCGATCGTCGCGGCAAGCACGCCCGGCGATTGTTTCTACGCGGCATACGAGGCCGTGCGGATCGCCCTGACGTACATGACGCCGGTGAT
Organism: uncultured Rhodothermales bacterium; assembly: GCA_964603055.1. GTDB lineage: Bacteria > Bacteroidota > Rhodothermia > Rhodothermales > CAZKDQ01 > CAZRTY01. The sequence goes on from CAZRTY010000019.1 coordinate 14,532, forward strand.
GCTTCTGTCTGACGGCTACATCGCTAATGGCTCGGAGCCGTGGCCGATCCCCAAGACGGACGAGCTGCCGGAGATCAAGGTTGAGTTTGCCCAGAAGCCGAACACTACAGTCGACGGCAAACCTCGCTTTCTGCCGTACAGCCGGGATGAGAAAACACTCGCCCGGAACTGGGCCAAGCCCGGCACTAAAGGACTTGAGCACCGGCTTGGCGGCCTCGAGAAAGATGCCATCACGGGTGATGTCTCGTACGATCCGCACAACCACGACCTGATGGTGCGTCGGCGTGCCCAGCGTGTTGCGCTCATCGCCAATGACCTGCCGCCGCTGGACGTCAACTATGACGATTCGGGCGACCTGCTGATTATCGGCTGGGGATCGACGCGTGGAGCCATTGAGTCGGCCGTTGACCGGCTGCGCGGCCGAGGGCACCGAGTGTCGAGCGTACACCTTCAGCACTTGAATCCGCTGCCGAATGATCTCGGTGATATCATCTCCAGATTTGACCGCTGGCTGGTGCCCGAGCTCAACAACGGTCAGCTCGTGCGCATCTTGCGGGATCGATATTTGCGCGACTTCACGCCGCTCAACAAGATTCAAGGGCTGCCGTTCAGAACGAGCGAGATTGAGGAGGCCGTCGAGACAATGTTGACGCCGCAATCGGAACCGACAACCGTGTAGGACAACCGTGTAAACACCGGGGCGCAGCAAAGCCGACGCGAGAAACGGCCTCTGCCGACTCATATTCATCACGATGCTTACCCGCTGAAGGCCTTCATTGACCGCAGCATTTATGCAGTAGCAATGGCAAACCAGAAGGACGACCTGCACAGAAAGCCAACCCTTCCTCCAACCTCTGGCGCGGCCAAAAAGCCGACCATGCCACCGGGTTTCGGCGGTGAGCCTGATAAGGCGTCAGGGACGGCGCCGGACAATGGCTCAGGGGCGCGGAAACCTACGCTGCCGCCAGGCTTTGGCTCTGCAGCTAAGAAGCCGACGCTACCGCCGCAGCCGGCCGGCAAGCGTACACCTGGATCGGGACCTGGGGCTGCGGCCGGCACACAGAAGCCGAAGATGCCGCCGGCAGGTCCGCCGTCGATGCCGCCATCCATTGGAGGGAATGGCAAACTCACGCGGAAGGACTTCGCCACGGACCAGGATGTGCGCTGGTGCCCGGGTTGCGGCGACTATGCCATCCTCGCCACCGTGCAGCGGTTGATGCCCGACCTTGGCGTGCCCCGCGAAGATATCGTGTTTGTGAGTGGGATCGGCTGCTCGAGCCGCTTCCCTTATTACATGAACACGTACGGCATGCACTCCATCCACGGACGCGCGCCGGCAATTGCCACGGGATTGAAGACGAGCCGGCCGGAGCTCGATGTGTGGATCATCACGGGGGACGGCGATGCCCTGTCGATTGGCGGCAACCACCTCATCCACATCTTGCGCCGCAATGTGAACCTGCAGATCCTGCTGTTCAACAACCAGATCTACGGGCTCACGAAAGGACAATACAGCCCGACGTCAGAGATTGGCAAAGTGACGAAGAGCACGCCGTATGGCTCGCTCGACCATCCCTTCAACCCGGTTGCGCTGGCGCTCGGTGCCGATGCGACGTTCGTCGCCAGAACGCTCGACCGCGACCCGAAGCATATGCAGGAGGTTCTCCGGCAGGCGCATGATCACCGGGGCTCGTCGTTCGTCGAGATCTATCAGAACTGCAACATCTTCAACGACGGCGCCTTCTTCCAGTTTACCGAGAAGGACTCGAAGCCGGCGCGGACCGTGCAGGTGGAGGCGGGTAAGCCGCTCGTCTTTGACAACGGCAATAAAGGCCTCCGGCTCGAGGGTCTCCGGCTTGAGGCTATCGATCTAACGAACGGCCAATGGTCAGCCGACGACTGCCTCGTTTACGACGACACGAGCCGAGAACTGGCTACGATCGTCGGGCGCTTGTTCTTCGACGCTGATCTGCCGCAACCGCTCGGCATCTTTTACCGCGAAGACCGGCCGACCTACGAGGAGCTTTTTCATCAGCAGATGGCGGATGTCGTAGCGAAACGAGGCGAGGGCGATCTCGACAAACTGCTCGCATCGGGCGATACGTGGGAAATCGCGGCGTGACCTCCCCGCTGCGGCGGAGCATGCTCGTTGATGCCACGCCGCCGAACGGCATGATCGCCGGGCATTGACGCGTATCGTCAGGTTGTGCGTCCGGACGGTGGGCGCAAGAGCCATTGAGCAGCGCGCGGCCATCACCGTCCCGGCGCACGGTTGGTGAACCGGGGCGAGGCCGCGCCCGGTTCTTCCCAAACAAAACCCCGTCCTGGCGCAGCAGCGCCTCTGCTATCCCAGCTCCCGCTTGGCGAAGGTATCCACGGCGACGGCATGCACGCGATCGCTGTGACGGCGCCGGAGCCATTTCTCCAGGCTGATCACCGGCAGGACGATCATTCCAGCGAGCGTGGCTTTGAGCCAGGCCTCGGGCGTGAGCGGCGCCGAGCTGAAGAGCGTGTTCATGAACGGCACGTAGACGAACGCGAGTTGCAGCAGGATGAGCAGCACGATGCCCACGTAGACGGACGGATTTGAGAAGAGCCCGATCTTGAACATGGAATCGCGCAGTGAACGGCACTGCAGCAGATAGAAGATCTGGAACAGGATGACGGTGGTGACGGCTGCCGTCTGGGCGTGCGCGAGCGCGACCTCCCTTGTGTGGCCCTGGTCGAGCAGGATGCCGAACTCATGGAAGAACAGGATGATGGCTCCTGCCGTCATCAGTATCGCGACGCCGAGTGTGCGCGTCATGACGAAGCGGTTCAGGATGGAGCTGCCCGGATCGCGAGGCCGACGACGCATGACGCCCGGCTCCATCGACTCGAACGCAAGCGGCAGCGCCAGCGTGACCGCCGCCACCAGGTTGATCCACAGAATCTGGACCGGCAGCATCGGCATCAAAATCGATCCACCTACAACGGGGAAGAAGGCCACGGCGATGAGAATGATCAGCGCCTCGCCGATGTTGGTCGGGAGCACGAAGGCGAGTGACTTGACGAGGTTGTCGTACACGCGCCGCCCTTCCTCGACGGCTGCCGCGATGC
>CAZRTY010000020.1:0-1146 GCA_964603055.1 uncultured Rhodothermales bacterium
GCGTTTTCGACCGGCTGCGTGATGAGCAGCTCCATCTCCTCCGGCCCGACGTTCGAGTAGCTCGTAAACACCGTCAGGCGCGGGAATTCAATCGACGGCAAAAGGTCGATCGGCAGAAACCGGAGTCCGACGATACCGATCGTGATGATGATCAGGTAGACCATCGTCGTTGCGACGGGGCGGCGGATCGAAAGGTCAGCCGGTGAGGCCATGTGCTTACGAGATCAAGAGGTTACAGCCGTACGTGCAGGCCGGCGACGGTCAAGAGCCGGTGTTGGCGGTTGCATCGAGACCGAGCCGGGCGATGCGCTGCTGCTTGTCCATGAACTGGCGCAACAGATCTTCCTGCTGGAGCCCCTGGAGCGAAACGATGCGATCCCATTCCATGGCACGCACGCGCACGAGGGTGTCATCTTCGCCCTGGGTGTCGATGAGGTCATGGCCCACGACGACGACCCACTCGCCGGGCTCAATGCCGCGGACGCCCGTGGAGTTACGTCCCTGTGCAATGACCTCGACGTCGCGGAAGACGACGGGAGTCGGTTCGGATATGCCCGGTCCCGGCCCTACGGCTTCGGTGGCGGGCTCAAGCACGACCTCGCCCTGTTCAGGCTGCACGGGCGAGAACTCGGGTACGAGGTACACACCTACGCGACCCGTGCCGGCGTCTTCAATGAGGGCACTGTTAGGAACGAGCGTGGCTTCGTCGGTCTCGCCATAAAAAATGTCGACGTCGACGTACATGCCGGGCGTCAGCCGGCCGTTTGTGTTGGGAACGTCGATCTGGGCCTCGGTGGTGAAGCTCGACTGGCGAAGGAACGGTGAGATGCGTGAAACCTGCGCGGTGAGTCCGCCGCCGCCCAGGCGTTCTGACGTAATGTTGACCGTCTGTCCCGTCTGGATAAAGCTCAGCATATCCTCCGTCAGCGTCACCCGGACGCGCATATTGCTGAGATCGCCGACGATGAACATGGACGTCGATCCGTCGACCCGCATGCCGACCTCGACGTTGCGGGCGCCGACGTGTCCGTCGACGGGTGCGCGGACGACCGTCTCGCGCATCGATACCTCGCGTTCGGCAACCGTTGCCTCGGCCTGTTCGACGAGCCCGAGGGAGCGCTCGTACTCGGCGCGCGCGGCGTCTAA
>CAZRTY010000020.1:1246-10573 GCA_964603055.1 uncultured Rhodothermales bacterium
GCTCGTACTCGGCGCGCGCGGCGTCTAATTGCGCGCGCTGGCGCTCAAGCTCGAGGTCGCTGGTGAACTCACGCTCGGCGAGCTGGCGCGTCCGCTCGAACTCTGCTTCGAGCTGGCGAAGTCTGGCGCTCGACTGTTCGGCCGTCGCCTGCTGAATGCGAAGGTTCGCCTGAGCCTGTCGAAGCTGATCTTCAAACTGACGTGGATTGATCCGCGCAAGCGCCTGACCGCGGGTCACGCGGTCGCCGTTTTCAACGTACACCTCCTCGATCCGTCCCGTAATCTCAGGATAGATCGTAACCTGGTTGCTGGCATGAACAACGCCGTTCAGCCGCTGCTCAAGCGGCAGCGACCCCAGGCGGGTCTCGGCAACTTCAACGGAGGGAATGGTCCGAGAACCCCATCCAGCATTACCCTGGTCGGATCCACCGCACGCCGGCAGGAAAAACAGGAGCATCAACGCCCACAGGCCAAAATGGCGGGGTACAGAATAGTGGGCTCGGGGTAATGACATGCTGGCGTACACATTCGGGGGAGTTCGCAGTAACGGATCAGGCAACTTCATTGTTGCCCCGGACGCTGGGCGGTACAACATTTCTATGGTTCTGGACAAACCGCCTTGGCGAGGAAAGCGGGGCCAAATCCGAGCCAAAACGCGCTCCAAGCTCTGCTTATTGCGGCTGCGCACCGAATGCGCACCCGTCCGAGGCCGCCGGCACTACTCTTAACACGAACTTGATGCGTAATCACTTCGGCGTCCTCAACTAACCGCCTGCGTCTACGCTACACGATCCGTTGGCCCTCCTCTCCTTCTGTCCATCCCATCGGAATCATGTCAAGCATCGTGAGTCGCTTTTCGACGATGATTATCTTGTTCCTGCTGATGTCGGCTACTCACCCGGCCACGGCACAGGATCATTCGGACGGCACCGAACCTGTCGTCCTTCCTATTAATATCTCGCTCGTGCCGGGCATCAGTATCGGCGATGCCGTTGCGAAAGAAACCGACCGGCCGATCGTCAACAAGGTGTCTTTCAATGTGCTTGCGGGGCAGGCGTACGCGCTCGAGGGCGTTGAATTCGGCTCGGTGTGGAACGCCTACACGGGCTACGTTCGTGGCGCGCAGTTCGGCGGTGTGATCAACACCGTGGACGGCTCGATGCGAGGCGCTCAGTTTTCCGGTGTCGGCAACTTCGTCGCCGGACCCGTTACCGGCTTTCAGTCGGCGGGCGTCGTCAACACTTCGGCGGATGTGAGCGGCATTCAGTGGTCCGGCGTGCTGAGTCTGGCGCGGGGACGTGTATCGGGAGTTCAAGCATCGGGCATTGCCGGGCTCGCCGACGGCGATGTTGATGCCCAGTTTTCCGGACTGCTTTCGCTGACGCACGCGAACGTCCAGGGCGTGCAGGCTTCGGGGCTCGTCAACATGGCGGGTGCGGATGTCGGTGGTGTGCAGATCGGCGGACTCGCGAACATCGCGCGGGGCGAAGTGCGCGGCGTGCAGATTGGCGGCCTCGTGAACACGGCACCTTACGTCTCGGGATTGCAGGTCGGCGTCGTCAACGTGGCACGAGCGCACGACGGCGTGCCGATCGGGCTGGTGAGTTATGTGGATGACGTGGGCATCGCCGTCGACGTCTGGGCCGATGAGACGGGCGGCGTGTTTACGGCGGTGCGTTCAGGCACGCGGAGCGTGTCGAACTACTTGGGCGGCGGCGCGCTTTTCGGCGCGGGCGAATGGCAGTGGGCGATTGTTGCCGGCCTGGGCTATGACTTCGGCATCAGCGGGCGGGCGAATGGCTCGGTTGACATCATCACGCAGTCGATGCACACCGAGGAGTTCACCGACTGGGCGGGCATCACGCGCTTGCGTTTCCTTGCACGTTACTGGGCTCACCCGAATGTGGCGGTCTTCGCGGGGCCGACGTTCAACACCTACTACAGCAACCACACGGATGGATCGGAAGTCGCGCCGTGGACGGTCTACGAAACGTCGTCGGGCGACTTCTTCGTGCGGATGTGGCCGGGCTTCAACGCCGGCGTGCGGATCGCAATGCGGGCGAATTAAAGGCGCGGATGAGCCGCCGGCAAATCAGGGCGGGTGAACCAAGCCCCGTTGAATCACCGCCGGGCGCAGGGTTGTGCGTCCGGCGTGTGACTCAAGAGCGATGGGTGCGAAGCGGAGGCCATCACCGTCCCGGCGCACCGCAGTGAACGCAGGCGAGGCCTTACCCGGTTCTCCCCAAAACAAACCACGTAACGAACCGCCGCCCTGCCACGGGATCCGCAGTTACGTGCGGTGGAATCACGCGTCGGCGATGCGTACGAACCGGTCGAGCCGGATGACCTCGCCGCCGCGCAGCCGCACGAATTCCTCATCGCCTTTCGTGTAGACGTCTTCGATGACGTCGGTGACGGTACGTTCTTCGTCGCCGTCGCGGAAGGTGAGGATGGATTTCTGGCGGAGCGTTGCGCGCGACGTTAGCACGTCGTGGAAATCGCAGTTGACGGGCGTGTATCCATCACGCGTATGATCAGGGCTCGAGTTTGCAATACTCATGGGGTTCCTCCATCTCCGTTGATGTATCCACGTGTGCCAACGCCACGCGCCTCCGCCGTGTTTATTACGATCGTGTCTCGGCCGATCGGTCGACGTTAGAGCCGGGCGATCTGCAGCCGTAGCACGAGATTTCCGCTGTCGATCTCGTCGGGGATGAACGAGTAGTCGATCAGGAAGCGCAGGTAGCGGCCGAAGTAATGGCTGTACGATGCGGCGAGCATGACGTCGTCATAGTTGCGGCCGCTTGGATCGCGGTAGGCGCCATCCGGATCGAAGTAGTCGACGCCGAGGGCGATCGATTGCTCGGGCGTAAAGCGGAAGCCGAAGCGCCCGAATACGCCAAACGGATTGCGCTCTGCGCCAACCTCCGGCGCCAACGAGGCATAGATCGTCTCTCCCATCACGTAGAAACGCTCGGCATCGGCCACGAAGTCGGCGCCGAAGAGCAAGCGGCGGCCTTCGAACGAGTTCATGCCGAGATCGCTGAGGCTTACGCCGCCGTCATCGCTGAGCGCGGCGCTAGCGCCGAGATCCCAGCGGATGTTCTCGCCGCGGACGGTGCCTTCGAGGCGGCCCAGGTACATGAACGACTGATTGTCGTTGACAAGGTTAACGCCGCCGTTGCCGTTGTAGACGCCGAAGCGCGCCCGCACGCCATCCGGAACGATGTGGTAGGTGAGTCCAGCGCCCGTCTGCCAGTACGGACCCAGCGCCCGCACTACGCGCGCACGGTCTTCGAAGGGCAGCAACGCCGGGTTAGTCTGCTGCTCGCGGCCGAAGGGCGTCATGTATACGCCGGCCTCGAGGTCGAGCGTTTCGGTGAGCCAGTGGTTCAGCCGGGCGTCGAGCAGTACGGCGCCGTGCCGAGCCAGGTTGACCTGCGTGAAGAAGCGCGTCTGCTCGGTGAGTGAGCCGCGGAAGCTGAGCCGAGCCTGCGGCAGCTCGTACGACGCATAATCGGCGCCCACCTTTACCTGCGGCTGAAATAGGAACCCGATCTGGACATCCGACGACGCTTGCGGCGGTCCTCCCGGCGGGCCCGCCGGTGCCTGCGCAGATGCAGCGGGCGCGGCGAGAAATCCGATGAGGAATGCCAGGAATATGCTGGTAGCCACGTGGGCTCTCTGTAGATAACGTTTCATGGTTTATGTCGTGTTGATAAAGGACACATGTCAGATACATTGACGCCTCAGGCGAAATTTGGTGCGTCAATTCAGCGCGAACTTGCGCGCAAGGAATCGAGCAGATTTCAGGCGTAATAGCGCCGTACCGATGCGGCCACGCCGCTCAGGTCGGGGAAGAGCCGCCGCTCATCGACGCCGGCGAGATCGAGCTGATCGCGCACATGCGGCACATGTTCTTGTGGGATCACGTAGCGCACGAGCGCATCGTCCAGATCGTGATGGGCCAGGAAGGCTTCAAACGATTTCGACGTATCGGTGCAGATGGTGAACGTAGCCGCCTGCGCCACGATACGTCCGTCCAGCGAGGGCGGTTCGATCATACACGCGAAGCTCCGGTTAAGCCCCTTAAAGAGCTTCCACGGCGTAAATGGCTCGGAATGGTCGGTCACATTGAGTTCCAACAAGTCCTCGATCCGGAACGCGACGTCCGGCAGCGAGAACATGCGATGGATCCGCTGCCAGTCCAGCCGCCACACCACGACATCGTCGCCGGGATGCGCGTGGCACGTGGCAAAGTGAGCCGCCACGAGCGGCGAGTACGACCAGTCGAGCAGCCGCGTCGGCACGCCGTGATGCTGGGCGATGACGAGCACCTCCCAATCGTTCGTCGGCTGAGTCATCAAATTCGGACGCGAATATCGCCCGAAATTCCGCAGGATATGCTCCTCGAGATGTGCCTTGGTGTGCGGCGGATTCGAGCCGCCGAGTCGGTCGAGGGTTGTTAATAGCGGATGCCGCACCGACGACGATCCGTGGTAAATACCGGTGTCGCGCCGCCGCCCCGACGCCGGACTCGGCTCCTGCGGCGTAACGGCGTCGATCAACTGGCCGAGACTGCTAATCGTCTTCTCTGGGATACTCATGCGCAAAAATTCCTGCTCGAACTGCGGCTTGATGATACAGCCCCACCGACGCAGGGTTTGCAACCAAGCCGCTAACAAGGCAGCACGGTCAGACCCCATGCCGCTTCAGTACGGGTTTGGTTTTGGGGGAAGAACCGGGTCAGGCCACGCCTCCGTTCGTCAACATCAAGCCGGGACGGTGATGGCCAGCGCTTCGGCCCGCGGCTCTTGCGGCCATACTTCGGACGCACCCGCTGAGCGCTCGCACCAAACCGCGCAGGGTCTCATCAAAATGCCCTCCTCGCAAAGTATTTGATGTCGTATCCTTGACCCAACTTACTCGTCGGATTCTATTGGCACTCATCGGCTTTGCGGTTGAACCAGATCGTCCAGGCTATGGCCTTGCCTGCCCTTGCATACGGTGAAACGGACCCCTGATGCAGGCCACCACAACGTCGTTATCGCATCCGGACCTTGACTCCAGGCCCGTGCAGAAGGTCTTTCGAGACCTCCAGGTACCGCTTGATGAAGTCGTGGCACTCGTTCGCGAAGTTCTCGCCGCCGCCCATGGCCATCTGAGTCAACCAGCACGTCAACACCTGGAGGAATTCCTGGCGAACGGGGAGCGCGTTGCATCGCACCTCGACGAGGCGTGCCACGTTCCGACCGCCGACGAGCACCCCTGGCAGCTCAAGCTACGGGCTGATGGCGCCCGAAATGACAACGCCCAGTCGTTACCCGCACGACTCTCCCCGACCGACGCCGCCTTCCTCAACACGCTCGGCGCCGAGCTTGACTCGCACCTTACCGATCCTGACTACTCTGTCGACGTCATGGCAACGCACGTCTGTTTGTCGACCTCTCAACTCCAACGTCGGATGCGGAGTCTTTTCCACGAGTCTCCCGTTCGGCTCATCCGCCGGATGCGGCTCGAGTATGCCGCCACGCTCCTCCACCGAGACGCCGGCACCATCTCGGAGATCGCCTGCGCCTCTGGCTTCAATAGTCAGTCTTATTTCGCCCGTGCATTCAAGGACCATTTCGGTATGACGCCGTCCGCCTACCGCAAATCGACCATTGGGCCGACGCAGCCGCGGTAACTTCAGCACGAACGGTGGCGAATGCCGCTTTTGTTCAAAGCCGTGCGCGGAATGTGCGAAAGCGAGGATCCAGTTGTCATGATCTTTACACCTGTCGGCGGGGCGGCTAATTATTCGGCGCCTGCCGGGCTGGCACAGTGGCGATTTGTTTTGCAGTCGGCGATGTCGACCGCCTACGCCTGGTGAGCATGCGTAATGGAAGGACCGCGATAGCAGTCCGCTTCTGAAGCGCAAAGCTCAACCTCTCCGTTCCTCGCTACCGCGCGTTCCTCATGGCCCTCTCCGTCCGTTGCCACGCCGTCGGCGCGTGGCGCCGAGCCGTACTTACGGTTTCGGTTGCATGCTCGCTTACCTTCCTCACGCAAAACACCGACGCCACGGCGCAGGCCTCACAGTCGCTCGATTCGGTCGAGGCATCCGATGCCTCTTTTGAGAACCGTGTTGAGATAGCGTGGCAGGCCACTGATGTCGACGAACGAAGCTTTTTCGAGGTGCGGCGCGACGGCGAATTGCTCTCTGTGCTCGCCAGCAGCGTTCGCAGCTATCCCGATTTTACTGGCGAGCCCGACCGGGAGTACCAGTATTGCGTTGCCGAGGTGGATGTTGAGGGATACAGGTGGGACGGGATTTGCTCGACGGGCCGGCGCGTCATCTTCGCGCCGACGCAGGTTTTGGCATCAGGCGGGCAGTATGATGGATATGTCGAGGTGAGATGGTCCGATCAGTCCGAAATCGAGTCGGGCTACAACGTCTTTCGTCGGGAGGCGGGGAGCGAAGGCTCCTTCGCGCGGCTCACAACGACGAGCCCCAACATCGACATCTACCGCGACGAGACGGCCGCCGCCGGTATCGAATACGAGTACTGCGTGGCCGCCACGCGCGACGGCTTCGAATCCGCCGCCGCATGCGATACCGGTCTGCGCGGGCACGTACTGCCACCGCTCAACGTGGCTGCCACGGACGGCCAGCAGCCCGACTTCGTCCGCATCACGTGGATGGACCAGGTTGGCGGCTCCGCTCCCTATCGCATCTATCGACGCATTCACCAGTCGGGCGGCGACCTTGTCCTCGTGGCAACGACAGCACCCGGCGCAACTGGGTACGACGACACCAGTGCCGACGACGGCGTCGAATATGACTATTGCGTGGTCACGGTCTCAGGAGCAGGGCACGAATCCATTGCCGTATGCGATGCGGGCGGCCGCGGCATCCTCGCCGCTCCGGTCGGCCTCTCGGCCACGAACGCGACCTACGACGACCGGGTCGTCGTCTCGTGGTCCATCCCCGCCGCTACCAACGATGGCTTCCGCGTCTACCGCCGCGCCGAAGGCGTCGCCGATTCATCGCTCGTAACAACGACGGCTGCCCGCGCCACCAGTTTCACCGATCTTGATGCGTTACCCGGCGAGACGTACGACTACTGCGTCGTCGCCTTCACGAACGACGGCGCGGCCTCCAGTGCCCGCTGCACGGAGGGCACACGTAGTCACGTGCTGGCGCCGACCAACGTCGTGGCATCGCAATCGACCTACGAAGATCGCGTCGAGATCTCGTGGCAGAGCCAGGCTACCCGCGCCGTGATGTTCAAGGTCTACGCCAGCGGGCATCTGATCCGCACGCTGCCCGCTACGGAAACCTGGCATTCAGACACAAGGCTTCCGTCGGGGAGCGACCAGGTTTACTGCGTCGAAGCGGTGACCGCGCTGGATGTGGCCTCGGGCCGGACGTGCGCGACCGGCTCGCGCCTGATGCGCGCACCTACCAACCTCCAGGCGACCGTCGACTCATACGAAGACCGCGTGGTGCTCACATGGGCGGATAACTCGCAGGTCGAGGACGGCTATCGGATCTATCGCCGGGCGGTGGACGAGACCGAGTTCACGAGAATCGCCTCCCGCGATGCCAACCGGACGGTCTACAACGACGAGTCGGCTCGGCCAGGTGTCGACTACGTGTACCGGGTGGCGGCGTATGATATGTGGGGGGACACCGACCACGACGAAGCCACGGGCCGCCGAACGCTCGAGCCGCCAACCAACGTGCGGGCCTCAAGGGGTGCCTATGAGACGCAGGTCGAGATCACGTGGATCGACAATTCGAGTGCCGAGCAAGGCTACATGATCGAGCGGAGCGTCTCGGGCGCCTTCGATTTTTCGGAGATCGGCTGGACCAACGCCAACGCCATGTCTTTCGTCGACACCTCGCCCGGCTTCGGCGTGGAATACGAGTACCGCGTGCGGGCCTACGATGCGCACGGCGCATCGGAAGCGAACCATGACGTTGGCTTAACCGCCATCCTGCCGCCGCATTCCGTCAATGCGTCGTCGTCGTACGACGACCATGTCGTCCTGACCTGGATCGACGTCTCCGAGATCGAAGAGCGGTACGTGATCTTCCGAGACCGCGACTCGCTCGATGTCGTATCCGAAAACACGACGTCGTGGACCGATAGCTCGGCGGTGGCGGGCATCACATACGAGTACTGCGTGCAGTCGGCCGGCGGCTCGGCGCGCTCTGAGCTGGTGTGCGATCGCGGCGGCATCCCGGCAAGCAACTTCAACGAAGACCACCTGATCTTCCCCGATCCACCGGTAGCAGGGGCCAACTTCGGCGAGGCCATCGATGTGGATGGTGAATGGGCGATCATCGGCGCCCCGGATGAGAATGACGGTGCCGGTGCGGCTTATGTATATCGGCTGGAGGGGGGCGAATGGGTGCCGGCTCAGCGTTTGAGCATATCGGCGACGACTGGACGATTTGGATCAGCCGTGGCCATCAGCGGAGAACTCATTGCGATCGGTGCGCCGTTCGAGGTATCGCCCTCGAACCCTGACGGTGCCGTTCATACGTACCGACTTCGAAACGGCCTATGGCAAACTTCTCAACGTCTGGTCGACAATACAACCACAACTCGAGCCGCCTTCAGGTTTGGAAATTCTGTTGCGCTCGACGGCGAGTGGCTCATCATCGGCGCACCTGGATTTCTGATCTCTGATTCGCCCCGAGGGGCCATATCGATCCTCCGATACAATCGTAATGCGGATAGATGGGTGCAGCTGTCTCACCTGACGGGGCGCTCGTCTGAGTCTTTTTACGGATGGTCGGTTGCGACCGAAGATGGCGTTTTCATTGTAGGGATTCCCAATCGACTGGATCTGCAGGGGCCTGTAGACCGAGGTGCAGCAAGAATTATCCTACGTACCGGCTCGTTGGATGCACCCGACTTTATCACGGGCGCCACGCTCCGATCGCCGCACTTCGTCAACAATGACCATTTTGGCTTCTCCGTCGCGTATAGTGACGGCAATGCCGTGATCGGAGCGCCCAACATTCGGATCAATGGCTCAGCACCTGGCGCGGCATTCGTTTACGCCTATAATTCCGACATCTGGCCGCTTGCTACTCACGACGTATCGAGCGGTACGCGGCTTGAAGCTCCGATCGGAGTCCGAATCGGACACGCTGTCGCCGCAGGCCCGGGGCTAATCGCGGTCGGTGGCGAGTCCGCAGGGAATGCCTATACGTATCGCCTGACCAATAACCGGTGGACGCCGTCGCAGACCGTGTCGGATCCGCACGGCCGAAATATCCCATCGCTAGGTCGTGGCCTGGCCATCGGCGGAGACTGGCTGCTCGTCGGT
>CAZRTY010000020.1:10673-17572 GCA_964603055.1 uncultured Rhodothermales bacterium
TATCCCATCGCTAGGTCGTGGCCTGGCCATCGGCGGAGACTGGCTGCTCGTCGGTGCGCAGGAGCACGGCGCCGGCGGCGCCGTGATGAAGGTGCCGCAGATCGCCGCGCCCTCCCGCGTCGCGGCATCCGACGGCACCAACGACCGCCGCATAGACCTGAGCTGGGTGGATGAATCCGCCAACGAAGACGGCTTCCGCATCTATCGCAACGGCCGTCTCATCGCCACGACCGGTGCGAATGCGCGCGCCTACCAGGACACCGACGCTCCCGCGGGTGCTGGCCACGATTACTGTGTGGCCGCCTACAGCGAGATGCTGGGCGAGTCGTCATCCATCTGTGACTATGGCTGGCGGCCACCCGACGGTGCAATGAACGGCCGAATTGCCACCTATGCTGGCGCCGGCGTCGACGGCGTAAATGTCTGCCTCGACCCCGCCCCGGGCCGGTCGCTCCTTACCGACGGCTCGGGCGGCGTGATGCGCATTCTCGGCGGCAATGACGGCGCATTCGAGCTCGGCAATACGCTGACAATCGAGGGCTGGATCAAACCGACCGATCTCTCGAGACGCCACGACATTTTCTCGACACGGCGCTCTAACCGGCCGGGCTCGTTCCGTCTGGAAGTCGGTACCGGTAACGGCGGCGTCAACCGGGTCTCCGTTGCGGGCGTGAACACGTGGGTGGTACAAACGGGCGACAACGCCATCCGGCCCAATGAATGGGCGCACATCGCGTATGTGCGCAGCGGCGCAGGCGATGACCAGCACGCCATCTACATCAATGGCGTGAGGCAGGCCGTAACAACCGCGCCGTATGTCTTTATCGACAACGCGGATGACAAGTCGGTTGCGAGCTCGAACTTCAAGGGGCAGATCGATCAGCTTCGAGTGTGGACCGCAGCTCGGAGTGAGGTGCAGATCAACGAGTTCATGATGGCTGCGCTGCCCGGCGATACAGAAGGCCTCGCCGCCAACTGGTCGTTCGACATCCTGCATGGCAACGCGGTGATGGATCTCACCGTCCACGGCCGCCATGGCATTCTCGAAAACGGTGCCTACACGTCGTCAGACACGGCACCGATCGCGATCTGCGCCGTGACCGATCTCGAAGGCAACTACAGCCTTCCGAACGTGCAGTACGGCAGTTCGACCACGTTCCGCGTGACGCCGAACCTCGGCCCGCGCCGGTTCGAGCCTGCCCATAAGTCGATCACGCTCGGCCCCGAGAACCCGATCCAGAACGAGATCACCTTCACGGACGCCTCGTCCTTCACGCTGAGCGGCACGGTCGGCTACGACGGCTTCAGTTGCTTCCCGGAAGGCGTGGAGATTCTCGTCGACGGTGAAGTGCGCGGCACCACCGACAACCGCGGGCGCTTTTCCATCGCCGCCGAAGTGGGCTCGCGCACAATCGAGGCACGTTTCCACGACCACTCGTTCCGCCCGTCGCGCGTGGAGATCGACGTCGAGGGAGATCGTGCCGGAATCGAGTTTTTCAACACCACCATGCACACGATGAGCGGGCGCGTCGGTGGTGGATGCTCGCTCTCGATCGGCACGGCGGATGTCGAGGTCTTCACCGAGGATGGATGCTTCAACCGCACGATACCGATCGATGGCGCCTATCAGGTGAGTCTCCCGCCCATGCCTTACCTCGTCCGTGTTGATGATGTCAACACAGCGAGCGGGATCGACAAGGCCGATGTGCTCCGCTTCTTCGAGAACATGGGGGCGAGGGAAATCGACCTGACCGAGGACGACCTCGAGTTCGACCTCATCTACCGGGCGCCGCTGCTCGTACATATCGAGGGAATGCCGGATGCCTCCTGCCCGAACCTCAATGTCAACGGACGGCCGCTGCCGTCGGTGCCGGTGCTCGAACAGGGGCCGACAGCCATCCCACTGCTCGTCCGGGTGACGGAGGACTACGGTAGCAACGGGCTCTGCCCAGTCGACAGCGGCCGCGTCACGATCTACGATGAGATCGTCGATGAAGCCGATGCACCGGTGACGCTGGAGATCGTCGACGGCCAGGTCTCCTACGAGACCTTCGCCAACACACCGAACGTGGCCTCGGGCCGCAAGGATGCGCGCGGCATCGACCGGTCATACCAGAAATCGCTCACGGCCATCGCCGAAGTGCCCGATAAGGAAGCCGTCAGCGAAGTCGTCTGGGCCGTCGTCACTGGAGACCGCCCGCGTGCCGGGACGTTTGTCTCGGCAACCTCCGAAGAAATTCCACTGCTGATTCTGCGAGACCCCCCGGGCGACCAGTCGTTCAGCTACGTCGAGGAAGGCACCCAGATATGCAACACCATCTCCAACCTGGGAATTGAGGACATCGGCGTCGGCGGATCGGTCGAGATCGAATCCGGTCTCCAGTTCCTGAAGGGGATGGGCATCATGACCACCACCGAGGCAAAGGTGGTTAGCGGCATGCGCATGATACTGGGCGTCGAGGCAACACAGGAAGGAACAGTCGAGATCTGTGCCACAACGACGGAGGGTTTCTCGACCTCGTCGAGCGGTGACTTCGTCGGCGCTCGCGCCGATATCTTCCTCGGCACGGCGCTCAATCTGCAGTTCGCGAAGGCCGACCGCCTCGAAGTCGAAGGATGCAACATCACACTCTCGGAATCCCTGCGCATGGGTGCCGATGGCTTCGAGACGACCTATCTCTACACTGAAGGGCACATCCGCGAAGCGATCATCCCTCAACTCGAAAACCTGGCAGAACTCGACCCGGATCAGCGTGAGCAACACCTTTCGGCGCGCGACAACTGGCAGCGCCATCTCGACCTGAATGAGCAGCTGAAACGCGATGCCGCGACACCCGAAAATCGCTCTTTCAGCGCCGGCGCCGAATATAACCACAGCCACACCGCCGACACCACCGATACGTTTGCGTGGACCGTCAAGGCCTATACCGAGAATGAGGCATCGCTGGGACTGAAGTTCGGAGAGTCAGGCAACACGATCGACGCCAGATACGTGGCCACACTCGACCTCTCCTATACGCGTTCCGAATCGAAAACCACGACGACCTCCCGCACGGTCGGCTACACATTGAGCGACGATGATGCGGGCGACTATTTCACCCTCAACGTGAAGGACGACGTGCAGTACGGTACGCCGGTTTTCGAACTCATCGACGGCCGCAGTTCGTGTCCGTTCGAGCCGGGTACCCAACCCCGTGATGCACCCGAGATCAACGTCTCGCCCGCCGCGCTGCTCGACGTCGACCCGGAACAACCGGCCACCTTCACGCTCGCGCTGACCAACATGAGCGACTCCGAGGAGACGCGGGATTACCTGCTCGTGCCGCTGCAAACGCAGAATCCGGGCGGTGCCGTCCTCAAGGCCGGCGGTAATGCCTTCGCGCAGGGGCAGTCCTACACGATCGGGCCGAATCAGACGCAGGAGGTCACGCTGACCGTCGAGCGCGGGCCGAACCGCTTCAGCTACGACTCGCTGGCGGTCATGCTCCGGTCGTCGTGCGATCTCTCCATCGCCGACACGCTCTATTTCAGCGTGCGCTACACGGCGCCGTGCAGCGACATCACCCTGTTCCGTCCGCAGTCGGGCTGGACCTACACGCAGACGGATTTTGCCGAGGGCAAGCCGCTCGAGATCATCCTCGACGAGTTCATGCTCGAAGAACGGGATGCCATCCTCGTTAAGTCGATCGGTGCCGAGTATCGCCGGAAAGGCACGGCCACGTGGCTGCCCGTTGGCGAGGTCGATGCGAAAGATCTCCGCGCTGGACGCAGTCATTCATTGATGTGGGATGTGATCGGCCGCAACATTCCCGACGGCACATACGAGATACGGGCCTTTACGCGGTGCGACGCCGGGCGCAACTTCTCGCTGATCGCCGAGGGCGTCATCGATACCGAACCACCTGTTGTACTCGGGAATCCACAGCCCTCTGACGGCGTGCTGACCTTCGGCGAAGACATCTCGCTCACCTTCAACGAGCCGATCCGGTGCAGCGTACTTACGCCCGCCAACACGGCGCTGGTCGATGCCGAAACCGGCGATGCCGTGTCCATCCAGACGGTGTGCAGCGGGCCGACACTCGTGCTGACGCCCACCGCCGGCAACACGAGTGCGCTCGAAGGACGCGAGTTGAAGGCGATCGTTACCGGCGTGCGCGACCAGGCGGACAACGTGATGGACAAATCCGTCGAATGGACGTTCGTCGTGCGGCAGAGCCTGTTCACGTGGTCGAACATCGTCGATGCTGTGGACGTCCCGTTCCGGGATCCGGGTGTCATCGAGCGGATGCTCGTCAACGGGACCAACGCGCTCCGTACGTACGAGGTGAGTGAACATCCGTCGTGGCTCGTGCCGGACGTCACGGCCGGCTCGCTTCCTCCGGGCGGCCGGGAGTCCATCGCGTTCGCCATCCAGAACGACCTCCCCATCGGCAGCTACGAAGGGCGCGTGACGGCAGCTTCGGATGACGGCAATGCCGTGTTCGACATCACCGTGAAAGTCGAATGCCGCGCGCCGGCCTGGGAGGTCGATGCCGCACGATTCGAACATTCGATGACGCTGGTCGCCCGGCCGTTCGTCAACGGCGCACCCGCCGCTCCGGGAACGCTCGTCGCCGCGTTCGTGGGGGCGCAGCTACGTGGCGTCGGCACGGTTGAGTCCGTCGGCTCCTTCGGCTCCATCGCATTCATGACACTCCACAGCAACCGCGATCGAGGAGAAACCTTCCGGTTCGAGGTTTACCAACCGGATGATTGCATGCACTTCCCGGCTACGAGCGAGCGCTACGGTTTCATCGCCGAGCACACTCGCGGATCCACGGCCTCGCCGGTGCCGCTGACGGCGCTCGACCAGTTTTCATCGTCCACGCAGTCGATCGCGGTACGTGAAGGGTGGACGTGGTTCTCAACTAACCTCGCCTCGGCAGACATGTCGGTGGGCAACGTGCTCGCCAACACGACACCTTCCGATGGCGACGTCGTGAAGACACACACAGCGTTCCAGCAGTTCGACCTCGCAGCCGGCTGGGTTGGTTCGCTGCAGCAAATCGATAACGCGCGGTCGTATATGGTGCGGCTCTCAGAAGCCGGCTCCATCCTGCACGAAGGCGACCCCATCGATCCCGTCACCGTGACGATCCCGCTCCACGAGCGCTGGAACTGGGTCGGCTACACGCCGGCTACACCGCTCCCCGTCGAAACGGCGCTGCAGAATCTTGAACCGTCCGACGAAGACGTCATCAAGGGCCAGAATGCGTTCGCGCAGTACGTCAGTGGTGGAAGCGACGCCGGCTGGTACGGCAACCTTTCGACGTTGCAGCCAGGCCGCGGGTACAAGCTCTACCTGTCCCAAGCTCCGGAAGAGCCATTCTTCTACCCGGCGGCCGCCGACGATGCGGCCGGCAAGACGATGGCTGCGAAGACGCTCATCGCGTCGACAACGGCTCCGGTCGATAGCGCGGACGCCGTTGAGCTTCCCGCCGAGTGGCTGCTGATTCCCGAACTCTACCCCGGCAACATGACGGTCACGGCCATTGTGGACGAAAACGACATCCGCATCGACGATGTCCTGATCGGCGCCTTCGTCAGCGACGAGATCCGCGGCATCGGTTACCCGCAGCGCTTGCCTCGGCGCGACGGCGCATACGTATTCCTCGTCGTCCACGGCGATGAACCCGGTGGCGACGAACTTCGCTTCCGCATCCTCGACCGCGTGACGGGCGAAGAGCTGGAGCTGCTCGAGCCGGCTACCTTCGCCGAAGATCTGATGATCGGCTCCATCGCCGAGCCTTTCCGCTTCGACGTCGAGGCGGCCGTCCGCGCGGCAACGATCCCACTCGAGTTCGGGCTCGACGCCAACTTCCCCAACCCGTTCCATCATTCGACTACCATTCGCTACGGAGTCCCACACGATGCACACGTCCGGATCGTCGTCTTCGACATGCTCGGCCGCGAAGTCTTAAAGCTGGTCGACGATAAACTGGCCGCCGGCTTGCACGAAGTCTCGGTCGACGGCCGCCAACTCGCCAGCGGCGTCTATTTTTATCGGATGATGGCCGACTCATACTCGGAATCCCGCCGCATGATCATCGTGCGCTGATGCAACGCCGGTGGCGCCGGCTCGCAACGCGCCACCGGCATCCGCACATCCAACCCAGTATCTCGATGCACATTCTACGATCGCTCCTGCGCACCACACGCCCCACGCAGGCCGCCGTGATCTGCCTGATGCTGCTCATCGGCAGCAACTCGTCCTTCGCGCAGGTACCCGACTGGTCGGTCGACGCCTCGGCGTTCGAACACTCGCACAACGCCACCGCTGCCGTTTTGAACGGCGATGCGCGGCTCTCAGGCGGCGACCATCGGCTGGCCGCTTTCGTCAGCGGTGAAATCCGCGGTGTCACCGAGCCAACGGAGGTCAATGGCCAGTGGCTGTTCTTCCTCACCATCCACGGCGAGACCTCGGGCGAACGCGTCACTTTCCGCGCCTACGATGCCTCTGCCGACCGCATCCTAAACATCTCGCAGACGCTCGACTTCAGCGTCAACGGTATCACGGGAAGCCCGTCAAACCCCCTCTGGCTCGATGTTTCCCAATCGACAAGCAATGACGCACCCTCCCCCGCCGCGCCTCACCTCCGCCTGCATCAGAACGCACCCAATCCGTTCACAGACGGCACGCGGCTCTCGTTCGAAGTCCCGCACGACGGCCACGTGACGCTCGAAGTCTTCGACCTGCTTGGCCGGCGCCTCGCCGTTGTCGTCGATGAGCAACGCACTGCCGGGTTGCACACCGTCGATCTCGACGCGGGCAACCTCGCCACGGGTCGTTATCTGTATCGGCTCAGCACAATCCGCTCGGTCCAAACGCGGATGATGGTCGTGCGCTGATTGTTTTGGGG
>CAZRTY010000021.1:0-4927 GCA_964603055.1 uncultured Rhodothermales bacterium
TTCATGAGCCGCCGCGGCATCGACCGGGGCTCCTTCACGCTGCATCCGGGAGGCATCCCTCACGGGCCACATCCGGGAACGACCGAGGCGTCGATCGGCAAAAAGGAGACGCGCGAACTGGCCGTGATGGTCGATACGTTCCGCCCGCTAAAGCTTACGCAGACTGCGCTGGAAATCGATGATGCGGACTACGCATACTCGTGGAAACCCGAGCTGCATGGAAACGGCGCAGAAGTTGGCCAGCCCGAGCGCCGCTGATGCCGCTGCCACGATGGCCAGCAGAGATATATGCAAGTGATTGGCCCTGGCAAAGGTGAGGTGCGGTCGGATAGCGGATTGAGGCTGATAGATGCCTCATATGGATGGCGCTCATGCGACGGTTGGCTTACTCTTTTGGAGCTATGTTTAACGCTCCAGTTCCTTTATCAATCAGGAAAGGCGTCGCTGACGTCCGATACTAAAATTAGATGCTGTTACGATCATGAAGACGTTTCTCCAACTGAGCTCGACTAGCGTTCTGCTACTTTGTTTATCGCTGCTCACAGTGCCCTCTGTTACGGCACAAGACCTTCAGTACACGTCGACGACCAAGTTCGAACTCGCCGGTACGGCGGGCCGCGCCATGAACTTCATCTCGCGCCTTGGCGGAGGCGGCAACGAGTCGACGGAGACGGTTTCCATCCGTGGAAAACACATGCGAACCGACTCAGACAACTCGTCGACGATCATCGACCTCGATACGGGGCGCTTTCTCATCCTCGACCATGATAACCGAATGTACTCGGTGATGAACTTCGCCGATATGGCGGACATGGCCGAGCAGATGGCGGCCCAAGCAGAAGAAATGCTCGATGAGGCCCGTGCCGAAGCGCGGAATGCAGACAACGGCCGGTCGCTTGAGGAAGCAAACGCCGAGATCGACTACGACGTCAAGGTCACTCGTACGGGCGAGACGCGGACGATCCGCGGGCATCGCGCCGAGCGCGTGTTGATGACGCTAAGCGCTCGAGGCCGCACCACCCCGGAGACCCCGGAAGAAGAAGCAATGGAAGGGGCGCTCGTGATGGCGAATGAAGTGTGGCTGACGTCCGATCCATCGGGCGAGTTGAAGCCGCTGTTTGACTTCCAGGAAGAGATGGCGTCTGCAATGATGGGCGAGTTTGCCGAATTCAGCTCACAGGCCGAGTCATTTGGCGCCGGCCTCCAGGCTGCCTTCGCCTCCGATCCGCGCATGGGCCAGATGATGGAGGAGGCTGCAGAAGAGCTTTCGAAGATGGACGGTGTGCCGCTGATCTCCGTCATGAAGGTGGTGATGGTACCAGGTTCAATGGAGTTCGACGCTCGGATGGCCTTTGAGAGCGAAGAGCCCAAAGAAGAAGTCTCCACCACCCGCCGCGCCGGCCGCCTGGCACGTGGTATTCTGAGCAACCGCCTTGGCCGTGGCAACAACAACGACGACGAGCCCGAAGAGGAAGAAGCGGAGTCGGAGCCTCGTCAGAGTACGCTGATGACCATTACCACCGAAATCTCGGAGGTTCAGCGGACGTCTCTTTCGAACGACCTCTTTGAGATTCCGGCCGGTTACTCAGAACGGAACTTCACGAACATGTACGACTGAGTGCGGCAGCTCGAGCCTTACAGAACGACGGCCCGGGGCACCTGCGCTCCGGGCCGTTTTCTATTTTGAAATGGGCAGTCGACGGCTACGATGCCATCGGCCGAAACTGGAACTCAGCGTCTTGCACGAGTCCGTCACCAATTGGCCGCCTCATCGCATCGATGCGCCGTTGCAGGTAGGGCGAGAAGTACCCTGCGTATCGATCCCACAGCTCCTCGATGCGCCAGTCGTTCCCCGTGATCAGCCTCCGGCAATTATCCGAGCCACATCCACACTCAAATTCATCGTACCTGCAGCCGTCCGACATCGCGTAATCGTAGCGCACTTCCTCGCCCGGGTGAATATCACGCATCGCCTGAAGCCCGATCTGACCAAACAGGCCGGCGTTGGGGTCGCACGCATGATTGAACCACTCGGCCGGGCCTTCCACCTCAGGCACGAGAAACAAGTCTTCGTCTATCTGGACCGAGATCTGCCGCCGTGAATCAGGCAGATCGAAAAAATCATGCATGCCGTATATCGTGCCGCCCCATGCCGCAAGAACAGCGTGCCGAGGAATGAACGTACACGCCACGACGGCGCGCCCTACGCGGGTGTGGATGGCACGGAGCGCGGGATTCAGGTATGAACTCGGATGAGAGGTCATTGCGATTAGACCGGATTCCGGCGTAGAAGGGCCATCATGCGTTTCGACTGCGGCGAGTTGTCGAGCGGCTGATCGTTCGTGAAGTCACCGTACCATTCGGCTATCCGAAACGCGCCGGACTTCTCGACCAGTAGCCGTAGCTCTTGAGCCGTAAAACACCGCTCACGCGCTACATCGTCGATTACCTGATGATCGCCGTTGTCGTTGACGACCATGCGCGTACCCACTTCGGCAATCCCCGTCACCGGGTCGATCCTGGGATTATTCGTTCCCCAGACAATCTCCACGTCGACGCCGTCCCGCTGCCCGCGGTACGTGTAGTCCCCGTAATGTGTGATGGAGCAATCGCGCGGATGCGTACAGTCGACCAGGTACAGACCACCTTCGACGAGATGACGCGCGACGCGGTCGAGGTGATGCTCGAGGTCGCGGTCGGTGAGCAAGACGTCGATGCCGTCGAACATGCAGAACGCCATATCGACCTGGGTATCGATGGAGAATGTCGTCATGTCGTCGACCACCCATTCAACCTGCGCGGCGTCACCCGTCGACATCTCGCGAGCGAGTTCGATCATGGCCTCGCTGATGTCCAGCCCGTACGCCCGTAAGCCGCGCGCGGCAATCGCCCGAGCATGGTATCCGGGGCCGCAGCCCAGCTCAAGGACGGAATCGAGCTGCCTGCCTGCGTGCTGCCGAAAGACGTTTATGATAAAATCTACCTCGGCGCCAATATCGCGTCGAAGAGCTACATCGTAGTACAAAGCCCGTTGATACAGGGCATCATGACGCGCCATGGGGTGGTGCCTCGCAGCGGCACCTGCAACTAATGAAACATCCCGAACGGCAGGTAGGAACGACGAATCCGGCTAACAAACAATAGGCACGGAAAACATATTCCGGCGTCGTCGCACAAGCAGTTATTTCGGGCTACGGAGGAGGGAGACCACGCTTGATGCTTAAGCGTGAGGGCGTATTATTATGGGGAGTTCGGCCGCGATGTGTCGGACGCTACTTCACCAGCAAACTTCGTCAGCGACTTAGTAAATGAGCACCTCCGGAACCGCTTCCAAAAACGCCGTCTTCCCGTTCGGACAACCGATCGTCTGGCATCCACCGGCCGATACATCTGACCTTAACCTGGTGCGGTTCATGAAGCGTCACGATATCGAGGATTACCCTGAACTGTACCGACGGTCGATCGAAGACGTAGCCTGGTTCTGGGATGCCACGCTCGAGGATCTCGGGATCGAGTTTCGCAAGCCGTACGAATCGATCGTCGATCTATCGAACGGGATCGAGTTTCCTAAGTGGTGTGTCGGCGGGCGGATGAACATCGTCGACAACTGTATCGACAAATGGATACGGGAGGAAGCGACGGCCGACCACGTTGCAATTCGGTGGGAGGGCGAGGACGGGGCAACGCGCGTGCTAACGTACCGTGATCTCCACGAAGAAGTGTGCCGGTGCGCCAATGGGCTGAAATCACTCGGGATCGGAAAGGGCGACGTCGTGGGGCTCTTCATGCCGATGTGCCCTGAGATCGTCATCGCCTTCCTGGCCATCGCAAAGATCGGCGCGATTATCCTGCCCTTGTTTAGCGGATACGGCGTCAGCGCAGTGGTGTCTCGGCTACAAGACGCAGGGGCGAAGGCGCTGTTTACATCGGATGGATTTCGACGGCGGGGTCGATCCATCGCCATGAAAGCCGTTGCCGACGAAGCTGCCGAGCAATGTCCATCGCTCGAGCACATGATCGTCCATCGATATCTCGGCGACGAGAGCAATGTCGACTGGCGCGATGATCGCGACGTATGGTGGCACGACCTCATCCCCACCCAGCCTGCCGATGCCTCAACGGAAGACACCTCGGCCGAAGATGTGGTGATGCTCATATATACGAGTGGCACCACGGGCCGCCCGAAAGGGGCCGTCCACACGCACTGTGGGTTTCCTCTGAAAGCCGCGCAGGATATGTATCACTGTATGGACCTGCGGCCCGGTGAAACGATGTACTGGATGAGTGATATGGGATGGATGATGGGCCCGTGGCTCGTCTTCGGCACGTTATGCATCGGCGCATCCATGGTGCTGTACGACGGCGCGCCCGACTTCCCCGATACCGATCGGGTATGGAAAATCCTACAACGTCACGGCGTAACTCATCTTGGCGTGTCGCCGACGCTCATCCGAGCACTCAAGGTATATGGCGAAGAGCCGGTGCGGCGCCACGATGTATCGTCACTTCGCGCCGTGGGCTCGACCGGCAGCCCGTGGGATCCCGAATCGTGGCGCTGGCTCTTTGAGACCGTCCTCGACGGAGAAAAGCCTATCCTGAACTATTCGGGAGGTACGGAGATCAGCGGCGGAATCCTCTGCGGCAACTTCCTTCAGCCGCTAAAGCCGTGCGCGTTCTCGGGACCCGTTCCCGGCATGGCCGCTGACGTTGTGGATGCCGAGGGATCGCCCATCCGGGGCGAGGTTGGCGAACTCGTCATCCGCCGGCCGTGGATCGGCATGACGCGCGGATTCTGGAACGACAGGGAACGCTATCTGGAGTCGTACTGGTCTCGATTCGAAGGCATCTGGACGCACGGCGACTTCGCCGCAATCGACGACGACGGGCTCTGGTACATCCTCGGCCGAAGCGATGATACGATCAAGGT
>CAZRTY010000021.1:5027-11338 GCA_964603055.1 uncultured Rhodothermales bacterium
AGAACCCGAACGAGCCAGGGCCGGCAAACGCATCCTTAAAGTGCTCGATCCGCGGTTCGCCTCTTTGTGAGATGGTGATTGCGATGACGTCGAAGCGGCACGGCGATCCGTCCATCCTCCGCTCGTGGAGCCATGCCTCCGATGCTTTGGCCACCTTCTCCTGCTTGACTTCAGACACCGCCTCTTCGGGCGATCCGTATGCTTCGTTGCGGCGCGTCTTCACCTCGACGAACGCCAGCTCACCACCGTGTTCATAGCGCTCGTTAGGCTCAAAGCAGATGATGTCGACCTCGGCTCCTTCAAAACGGTAGTTCCTGTCGAGAATTCGATAGCCGTTCTTCTCGAGGTAATCTGCAGCGATATCCTCGCCGTTCCGGCCGGTCTCGATGCGGGATGGAGCGCTCATGCCAATCAGAGGGAATGCTCGTCAAAGGGTGCGGAGATGTGCCCGAAGGAACGGTGCGAGGGGCCATCGGTTCGGCTTCGTGAGCGTTGCTTGCGTACATCGGCCGTGAATCTGCAGAACCTTGCCCGCGGCTGCGTCCATACCTCTGGGCTGCACTGTATTTTCTGGTTCAAGATTACCGGGTACATTGCCCACCCATCGGTTTTATCGTCGACAAAGGTCCCGTCTTAGTGCCGTCCCTCATCACCCTCACCACCGATTTCGGAACTCGTGATGCCTACGTGGCCGCGATGAAGGGCACCATCGCCTCGATCCATCGCGACGTCACGTTCATCGACATCTCGCACGACATCGATCCGCAAGATGTTATGCAGGCGGCGTTCGTGCTGCGAGGGGCGGTGCCATACTTCCCCGACGGCACCATTCATCTCGTGGTGGTCGACCCGGGCGTGGGCACGGAGCGCCGCGCGGTGGGTGTTAGAGACGGGAGTCAGTATTTCGTGGGGCCGGACAACGGGCTGCTAACGCTGGCTCTTGCGCCGGACAAGCCTGATCACATCGTACAGCTCGACAAGCCGGAGTTCTGGCGTGGAGACTCGCCCAGTGCTACGTTCCACGGGCGCGACATCTTCGCGCCGGTTGCCGCGCATCTCGCTGCAGGTCGTACGCTTGACGACGTAGGAACGCCCATCGACAAGCTGTCGCCGCTTCACTGGGCACTGCCGACGATCGACGAGCACGGCATCCAGGGCTGGGTGGTGCATGTGGACCATTTCGGCAACTGCATCACCAATATCTCACGCCAGGCGTTCGAGGAGCTTCGCGAAGGCCGTGGCATCAAGTGCTTCGCCGGTGGCGCCATACTCCATGCCGTGCATCCCGTGTACGCATCCGTAGCAGACGGCGACCCGCTCGCCATCTTCAACAGCGACGGCTTTCTCGAGATCGCCGTTAACGGTGGTGATGCGTCGAGTCTGCTGGGTATACGCAAAGGTGCCCCTGTAAACGTCGTCTTTTCACGGTCGTAATCTGCATTGTCCATCCCCTCCATGCTGCTTGCCGCCCAGACGCCGAACGAACGTCGACCTGATCTTTCCGCCTATGCGGATAATGCGTTTGCGCTCGCTCACGCGCTAACGCTCGATGCCTCCACCGCATCTAAGATTGTGGAGAAGGTCTTCGAACGGGCGCATAGCCGGCAGCCTCCCAGCGACATCAGTGTGCGCGAATGGGTGCTGACGCTTGTCAGGGACGAGGCGGTGCTCCAGTTTCGAGATCGCGCGAATACGCAAGCCGGCGCGGCCGATCTCGACCGGACACTCGTCATGCGGCGGATTCGTCGGATGATGCCAGAAGCTTTCGCATCACTCGACGCTGACGACCGCGCGATACTGGTATTGGCCGACGTCGAGCGGCTCGATTACAGATCGGTGGGGCAGATTATCAGCGCCGACCTCGAGTCCGTCAAAGTGTTGCACCGGTTGGCAGAATCTCGCCTTCGAGCAGCAATCTCTCGCCGACTTTCGGAGGGAGATCGTGAGGTATTGCAGCATTTGTCGGCGGCCGTGCTTCGTGATGCAGTCGCGGAAATGGCTGCCCATGACCTGCCCAGCCTCCCTCCCACAACCCAGCTTCAACCACCGGCCGGCCGCGGGAAACCCGAACGTTCTGGTGCTTCGACGCGGCCCCGGCGGAAGTCGCCGGCGGTATCGACGGCTGCGCTGCGAAACGTGGGCATCGGCTTTCTGGTGATCTTCTTCGCAGGGCTATTCGCATATGGAGCGGTGCGCCTGCTCGAGCGGCCGCCTGACGTCGGTGCAATAAGCGTGACGGTGCGCGCTGCCGAGGAGCCACCGCGGATTATGTACCCGACAGATGACCGGAGCCGAGCTGCCGAATATATCGCGAGCGAACTGGACTGGCGCCTGACCGTGCCGCGCATCGAAGGTGCCTCGCTTCAGGGCGCGTCGAGGCATGAGATCATCTCGGACACCTTTATCCCGTTGCTCACCTATCACGACGAAGCCACCAACGAGCTCATCCCCGTCTTCGTCTACGACTACGCGCTGCTGGGGCGGGTTAGAGATCGCCTCCGCTTCGAGGCCGAGACACTCCGGCAAATTGAGGACGAGAATCACTTCGAATTGCACGACATGGGCTCGAAGCAAGTACTTGTCTGGCGGAACCGAGACGACATCTTCGTGGCCGTGACGCGTGGCGGAGCTGAATCCTTACAGGATCGGATTTACGTGGCGCCCTGAGCGGCCGACGGCAGCTCGATGCGAAACGTAGTGCCAACGCCAGGCTTCGATTGCGCAACGCGAAGCTGGCCGAGGTGGTATTCTTCGACGATGCGTTTCGCCAGGCTAAGGCCCAGCCCCCACCCGCGTTTTTTCGTGCTGAAGCCCGGACGGAAGATGTTCTTCCACTCGCGGCGCTCGATGCCTTTTCCGGTGTCTTCAACTTCTATGACCACGAGCGCGGCTTCAGTCCAGCCGCGGATCGCGATCCGGCCGACGTTGCCCTCGATGGCGTCGAGCGCGTTCTTCAGCAGGTTCTCTATCACCCAGCCAAAGAGCTCGGCATTGGCCGGTGCATCCAGCGTTCCGGCGATGTCGACGTCCAGCTCGATCTGCCGCCCGCGCTGGGGCACGCGCCGCCTGATGTAGCCGGCGGTTTCATTGATCAAGCGGCCAACGTCCTGGCGCTGCAATTTCGGAAGCGAGCCGATGTCGGAGAAGCGTGCGGCCACGCGCTGCAGCCGCCGGATATCTTCATCCATCTCATCGACGGCTTCGACCTGCTGCTCGCCCTCCAGCGCACCGCTTCGCAGCAGCTCGGTCCACCCCATCAAGCTTGATATCGGCGTGCCAAGTTGGTGAGCAGCTTCCTTCGCCATCCCCACCCATAAACTGCGCTGTTCATTACGCCGCACGTAGCTGAAGCCGGCATATCCCACCAGCACGAACAGTGCCACGATGACGAGTTGGAGATAAGGGAAGATCCGGAGCTCCTTGATCAGGCCCGATTCATCGTAGAAAACGTATTGCTGCAGGCGTGCGTCTGCACTGACGCTGGGTGCGCGAAGTTCGATTTCAATCGGTCGGTGAACCTGAGCCATCCGGTCTACCTGTCGCAGCAGACTCTGCATCGCCCGGGCGGAGTCGCCCGGTGAGAGCCCGTCGAGTGTTGGAGGCACGTCGACGTTGTGCCACGCCACCGGCCGGCCCTCGACCGAGTCGACAATTATGGCGGGCACCCCGAAGTGGCCCTGAAGCAGGATCTCGCTTGCGAGTGTGAGGTCGCCCGCGGGCGGCATATCCCGCGCCCAGGACAGTGCTTCACTCAGCCGCGACGCCCGTAAACCCGCCGGTCCTGAACCCGCCACGAGGCTGTCCAGCCGATCAAACTCGCTGATATACGGGTTGACATGCAGCGACGCGTCAGCCACGCGTTCCTGCGCCGCCGCCCAGAGCTGGATGATGAACTGCTCGCGCTCGCCCAGCTGCCGCACGAGGCGGTGCGTGTACGCCAGCGATGCAAAGGCAATCAGCAGCGCAAAGGCGATCAAGCCCAGCTTCAGGTTTACAGAGACGCGGTACGCCCTCATGTTGGGGCCGTGGTTTGTGCGAGCGTCGTTAAATCAGCGCAGCTTCACCGACGATGGTCTGCTCGCGCTTTGGTCCCGTCGAAATCATCCGCACCGGCACGCCGGTCCATTCCGAGACGTAGGCTAAGTAATCACGCGCGGCCTGTGGCAGGTCTTCCACATTCTCAACGGCGGTGATGTCTTCCTTCCACCCCGGCAGCGTTTCGTAAACCGGCTCCACACGCTCAAGCGTCTCGGTTTCGCTCGGGAATCGCGACGAGGTCTTACCGTTGTAGCGATACGCCGTGCACACCTTGATCTCGTCGAAGCCGCTCAGCACATCGAGCTTGGTCACCGCGTAGTCGGTGATGCCGTTGACCATCGACGAGTAGCGGAGGGCAACGAGGTCGAGCCAGCCGCAGCGGCGCGGCCTGCCGGTGGTGGCGCCGAACTCATGCCCAACGTCTTGCAGACGCCGTCCGTCTTCGTCTTCCAGTTCTGTTGGGAAGGGACCGTTGCCGACGCGGGTGCAGTAGGCTTTGACGATGCCGATCACACGCTTAATAGCGGTCGGCGGAATGCCAAGGCCCGTGCAGCAGCCGCCTACGGTTGGGTGGCTCGACGTGACGAACGGATACGTGCCAAAATCGACGTCGAGCAGTGACCCCTGCGCTCCTTCTGCCAGAATGCGCTTGCCCTCCTGGAGCGCGTTGCCAAGATACTGCGTGGTATCGGTGACGTACGGGTCGATCAGTTTGTCGAACTCCACGTACTCATCGACGATGGCTTCGACGTCGAGCTCTTCGGCGCCGTAAATCGATTTGAGGATGGTGTTCTTTTCACTAATCGACTTGCGGAGCTTCTTGGCAAGCACGTCGCGGTCGAGCAGGTCGACAACGCGAATGCCCGTCCGAGCGAACTTGTCGACGTACGCCGGGCCGATGCCCCGTCCGGTGGTGCCGATCGCGCCTTCATCCCGCCAGCGCTCCTTCACTTCCTCGATGCGCTTGTGATACGGCATAATGAGATGCGCATTATGCGAGATCAAGAGCCGTCCGTCGACTTCGTAGCCGAGCTCGCGGATCATTTTGATCTCCTGCATCACCGCCACGGGATCGATGACCACGCCGTTGCCGATGACGCACACCACGCCTTCGTGAAAGATGCCGCTCGGTACGAGATGCAGTACGAACGTCTTATCCCCCCACATAATGGTGTGGCCGGCGTTCGCACCTCCCTGATAGCGGGCAACGATATCGACCTCGTTGCTCAGCAGGTCGACGATCTTACCCTTGCCTTCGTCTCCCCACTGCGTGCCGATTACAACTGATACTGACATGAATGTCCTCCTTTATTATGACAGCCGAAACGGCCATCCACGGCGAAGGCGGCAAGAGCGATGCCCCGCCGCCTTCTCCGGTGGTTATCCTGTGCCTCTGTCAAGGGCGAAATACTATTCGGAGACGGCCTCGTCGTAGCTCTCGACGGCTTCGTCAACCGAGTCGTAATTCTTGAAAACGGTGATGAGCCTCGTCACGACGAGCAGCGACTGGATGCGGTCGGCGACGTTCGCAAGACGCAGGTCGCCCCCGGCATTGCGCATCGTGGTCAAGCCACTAATCAGCATACCCAAGCCGCTCGAGTTCATGAACTTGACCTTCGAGAGATCGACCACCACATTCTTCTTCCCCTGCTCCCTCAGCTCGTGAAGGGTCTCGTGAAGCTTCGAGCCGTCTGGCCCGCCCATCACGTTGCCCTTAAGGGTGACGACGACGGCATTATAACGTTCGCCTACATCGTAGTTCATAATCTTGGTCGGGTAAGGTAAATGGCTGAGATGATCAGGCTGCCGTTTGCTTGGCCGTCGCCTTATTGCGCAGCTCGATCACGACAGACGATGCGATAAAGATCGTGGAGAGCGTTCCGATGATGATGCCCAGGCCTACCACGAAGGCAAATCCGCGTAGCACATCTCCGCCGAATATAAATAGGACGATTACCACGAGCAAGGTCGTCAACGACGTAATCACCGTACGGCTCAGGACATCGTTGATGGACTTATTGACGATGACCTCGAACGATTCCGACTTGTAATAGGTCAGGCTCTCGCGCACCCTGTCAAACAAAACGACCGTGTCGTTCAACGAGTAACCGATCAGCGTCAGGAAGGCGGCGATAATCGTCTGATCCATCTGCAGTGAGAACGGAAGAACGCCACTCAACAGCGAGAACAATCCGAGCGTGATGAGGACGTCGTGGATGAGGCCCACAATGGAGCCCACGCCCGACCGCCATTCGAATCGAATCAGGATGTAG
>CAZRTY010000021.1:11438-17564 GCA_964603055.1 uncultured Rhodothermales bacterium
GAGGCCCACAATGGAGCCCACGCCCGACCGCCATTCGAATCGAATCAGGATGTAGACGAAAATCACTAAGAGCGAGAATACGACCGAGTAGATCGCACCACGCCGGAGGTCGGCCGCGAACCGAGGCCCGACGATGTCAGATTGTTCAATCTGTGGATTCGATCCGGGGAAGTCCCGACTGAGGCCAGTCAGGATCGCATTCTCAACCTCCGCAGACTCGCCCTCGGCGGCCGTCCGGATACGTATCATGCCGAGGTCGTATGCCACCACCTCGGGTTCGCCATCGAGATCTTGCGCGAGCGCAGACCTTACCTCGACGACGTCGTACGCTTCATCGCTCGAGACGACGAATTCCATTCCGCCGCTGAAGTCGATGCCAAACTCCAGACCACGAAATGCGAGGGACGCGAGGCTCAAGAAAATGAGTACGCCCGAGACGAGGTAGGCGTACTTCCGTTTGGGTATGAACTGATAGTTCGTGTTTTCGAATATCCGCATGTTTCTATTCCTTGGCGGCGCCTGAGGCGCCTGTATGAGTCGGAGAGTTATACCTCAATGATGGGCTATCAACCATAGCTGACAGACGCCCGTCGGTCGATGATCAGGTACTCGAAAACAACCCGAGTAACAACGATCGCTGTGAAGAACGACGACAGGATTCCAGCCATCAGCGTGACGGCGAAGCCCTGAATCGGTCCGACTCCGAATGAATAGAGGATGGCACCAACAAAGAATGTGGTGATGTTGGCGTCGAAGATGGCGCTGAATGCCTTGGCATAACCGGTCTCCATCGCCGCTTTGGCGGTCTTGCCGGCTGCTTGCTCCTCGCGTATTCGCTCATATATGAGCACGTTGGCGTCAATCGCCATACCAATCGTGAGCACGATACCCGCGATGCCCGGCAAGGTAAGTGTCGCCCCGAAGGCGGCCAGGATGCCCAGGATAAAGATGATGTTGAGCAGGAGCGCGAGGTTCGCCACAAAGCCCGCCGTCTGATAGTAGACCATCATGAACAGCGCGACGATCAGGAGGCCTACCGCCACGGAGAGGAAGCCCGCTCGAATCGACGCGGCGCCAAGGCTCGGGCCGACCGTGCGTTCTTCCACGATGTCAACCGGCGCAGGCAGCGCGCCCGACATCAGAATCGTAACCACGTCTTGCGCCTCTTCGCGGCTTGCAAGTCCGGTAATCGACGAACGGCCGCCGACGATCCGCGAGATGACAGTCGGATACGAGTAGACGAGGTCGTCGAGCACCACGGCGACGTTACGGTTGATGTTGGCTCCTGTGATGCGCGCCCAAGACCGCGCACCCTCCGAGTTCATCACCATAGTGACTTGCGGGCGGTTCACTTCGTCGAAGTCGACGCGAGCCTCGGTGATGACGTCACCCGTTAGCTCGATGTTGTCTCGCACGCCCAGCATGTAGTAGACGTCTTGCCCGCGCTCATCACGCCCGATCGGGTTGGCCTCGTAAAGAAGCTCGATACCGGTCGGCATCATCGCCTGAACCTCAGGCCGCGACAGCATCGCGTTGACGGCGGCGGTATCAGATACCGCTACGGCACCGAAGATCACGCCCTGACCCACCGGCTGGAACCGGGCGAGCAGCGGGTTCTCATCAGCTGCGAAGGCGTCGGGAGATAGCGGATCGACGGCATCGGCAGCCGTATCGGCCTCAGCATCTTCAGCGAGGGTGTCCTCTGCAAGCTCATCGTCGAGGCCAACGTCGCCCCCGACACCCGCGGCGGGAACGTCTTGCTGTGCTGCTTGAGCCAGCTCGGCCTCATCGAAGCCTTCGAAGTACTCGATGATATTCTGAAGCGAACTACGCAGTTCGTTCGGATCGGACATCAGGCGGAATTCAAGCCGCGCCGTGCCTCGTAGCAGGTTTCGGACACGCTCAGGATCGTCGACACCCGGCATCTCCACGATGATGCGGCGCGCGCCCTGCTTCTGGATCGACGGCTCGGTAACTCCGAATCGGTCAACGCGGCGGCGCACGATCTCGATCGCCCGGTCGATCGCTTCATCGGCCTGCGACTGCAGATACTGCCGAATCTCGGCGTTGGTCGATCGCCGCGTAATGTCACGCTCGGCATTGCGGAAGTAGCGCGAGAGCCGGGCGTCAGGATCGCGCGTCTCGAACTCGTCAATGAACAGATCAATCATCGACTGGTCCGTTGCGCTAAGGCGGACACGAGCGGCTGACAGCACCTCTTCGAACATGTCGTCCTTGTCGGTCGCCAGTTCGCTGATGAGGGCGTCTGTACGGACTTCGAGGCCAACGTGCATGCCGCCCTGAAGGTCAAGGCCCAACTTCAGCGCGCGCTCCTGCGCCGATCTGATACGGGTATAATTCTCTTGCTCAAACTGCTCGCGCTCTTCGCCTTCAAGACGTTCGAGCTGGCTGGTCAGCCTGTAGCTCTGAAGAGTGGGGAACAGGTAGTAAAGCGATAATCCCAGGAAAAACAGGATCAGTGCAATGCGAAAGCCTTTGTTTTGCATACCGACAATGAAGGCTGAAATGTGAGGCAGCCCTCCCCACGGTCATGGGGCGGATAGCCGAAACGATAAATGGGCAAAGCGGGGGATTGCGCGGACGCGCTAGGGGCCTTGAGGCTGGATCACCGAACGTAGCATCAAGGCTACGCCAGGCGTTTGGACCTGCCCGAGGAAGACGCCGACGACCGCCGAAGCAAGGCGGAAGTCGTCTATGCGATGTGTCTGAAGTAAGGCGGCGCGGTCGCCGAGGCCGGTGAAAGCCGGCACATACGGCTTCAGATAACGCGCCGGCAGCGCCTCGCCTGCAAACGAGGAGTAGCGGCTTTGTAGATACGCCACCAGGCTCGGGGCGCTGACCGCTTCAACACCAAATAGGTCGGCCGCATTTGAGCCGTTAGCTTCTTCATACGCTTCAACGAAAGCAAGAAGAAATGATTCTAAAGACCCAAAACGCTCGCCGGCGAGATCGCCCAGGATTCGCTCGACGGCTTCATCGGATGGGACGTTCAACTGAGTCCTGACCCACGATCCATACGGCGTGTACGACGTCCCGGGAGAAAAATTAGGCGCTACAGCTACCGTCAGCGTCGTAAACGCTGCAAGCAGAGCGACCAATCGTACAAGAATATGAGGGCGGAAGCGGTTCACCGAGAGCCAAAAAAGTGCAACGCGGAAGTTACGCGTCGAAACGGGCGATTCCAATTCGTCCACCTTAAAGATGATCAGAAGGAATGACGCACGATGCTATGCTGAGTGCTACTTTTATCTGTCGGCGCCTGCCCCCACGTTGACTCCGTAACCGAGCAATGCAGAGCACCCCACCTTCATCTCGAAACCACCGGTCGTTAATGCGCACGAAGGACGGCACCGATCTGCATCTGATGAAATGGGCCGCTGAAGCGTCGTCTTCGCGCCTCATTCTCGTGCATGGATATGCCGAGCATTGCGGGCGCTATCAGCATTTTGCGCGCTTCTTGAATAGGCATGGGATAGACGTACAGGGCTACGACCAACGCGGCTTCGGACGTTCATCCGGTGAGCCGGGACGGATTGATGACTTCGATCTCCTTGTCGACGACCTGGACACCGTCGTCCGTAATTACGACGACGGACGACCGTTTTTTCTGATGGCGCACAGCATGGGAGCGACGGTGGCGCTTCACTGGCTCTTGCGAACGCCGGGACCGATGCCCCACGGACTAATCCTCAGCAGTCCGGCGGTGTCCATCATTACCGGACTGCCGAAGTCGATCGAAAACCTGTCACTTCATCTTGCACGCGTGCTCCCCTCGCTACCCACGAAGCCCGTCGACCGCGCGGCCCTCAGCCGCGATCCAGGCGTGAAGGAAGCGGTGGATCAAGATGAGTTCGCATTCTCGGGCCGTGTGCCGCTGGGTACGGCCGTAGCGATGATCACCGCCGGCCGAGAAGCAGTGGCGCAGGCCAACCGCTTGACACTGCCCACGCTTGTTATCGTCGGCACTGGCGACACGATCGCTGCCGCATCGGGTGGCTGCGCGATTTACGCGCGCGCCGCGTCAACCGACAAAACGCTGGCCGTGTACCACGGAATGTATCACGAGACGCTGCACGAGGTAAATCGCCATCATGTCTATGATGGCATCCTCTCGTGGATTGAAGAGCGGCGGTCTGCTTGATCAGCGGATGTCGTAGACAAGCTGAACGCTTGCACGAACCTCGATTTCGCCTGCCGCATATGCGTCAGGGTCACCCGCAGCACCATCCGCATACGACGCGGCCTCCATCGCCTGCAGCCTGAACACGGGCCGAGGGAAATCAAAGCTCTGTTCCATGATGCTCCGTACATGCCCGAGTTCAACGCCGAGCGTCTGGGTCATGAGTTGCGCCTTCTCCCGTGCATTATGAATGGCTAAACGCAGTGCTTCATTACGGGCATTATCGCGGTTTCGGAGGTCGTAGGAAACCTGATCGAGCCGGTTGGCACCGCTCTGCACGATCCTTGCGATGAGCTGCGGCAGTAGATCGAGGTCGTCGACTTCAACCACAAGACTCCGCGCCGCCTCATAGCCTCGCTCCTCCCACCGCCGCGTCTCGTTGTCGTACTCTCTCCAGGGCTGCAGCCTCAGGTTCTCGAGACGGATCCGCGCCTCATCGATACCCAACTCACGCACCGCATTGAGTGCTTCCCGCGCCGCCGACTCGTTCTCCCGTCGCGCGTCCTCCGGGTTCCGCGCTTGAGACACGACGCCAAAACGAACCGTCGCCATATCAGGAGCCACTCGATGAACGCCTTCCCCACTTACCGAAACCGTGCGCTTGTCCGCGTCCTGCGCATTCAACGAAGCGGGAGCGACCAGTAGAAGCAACAGTGCCGCGGGAAGTAATCTGATGAGCTTCATATCCAGGTACCGTCTGTGTGGTTGATCATCGCGGAATCGCGTTTCCGTGCGTGACACTTCTCGTGCCCACTCCTTAATGCAAACCTCCTGCCATCCTTCATCCCGCTTACACATCAAGGGTGCAAACGGCCCATCATTCGGGGGAATGGAATGGTCTCGCGTACGTGTTTAAGGCCGCACATCCACCCTACCGTGCGCTCGAGCCCCAGCCCGAATCCTGAATGAGGGACCGTGCCGTACCGCCGGAGATCGAAGTACCAGTCGAATACTTCCGAGGGCAGACCGTGCTCGGCGACCTGACTTCTGAGGAATGCCAGATCGGTGGCACGTTCACCGCCGCCAATGACCTCGCCGTAGCCTTCCGGGGCAAGCACGTCGATGCCGAGGGCGAGCCGGTCGTCTTCCGGATCGCGCTTCATGTAGAACGCCTTGACCACGGCCGGGTACCGATGCACGATGATCGGGCGGTCGAAATGCCACGTGAGGACGGTCTCGTCTGAGCCGCCGAAGTCATTCCCCCATTCAAAATTGCGGGCCGACTCTTTCCACTTCGGCAGGTTGCGAAGCTCCTCTTCGATGTCGCCCAGCCGTTGATGGATCTGGATCTCCCGTGCATCGATCCGGCGCTTCTCATGCTTCTTCGCCTGACCATACGCCCGCCGGTTCGCTTCCTCCTCTTCCCGAAGTGCAGCCTGCTCCGCCGTCAAGGATTCAATCCGAGCGTCGAGCATCTGCGAGGTCTCGTCGCTTCTCAATAATTCGACCGCCTCGGAATAGGATATTCTCGGGAATGGCGCGGTGATGCGCTTCAACGGCTCGAGGTCGCGGCCGAGGATTTCAAGCTCCGTACCGCAGTGCTCGAGCACATCCGCGGCGATGCGCGAAAGGAATGCCTCGGCGAGGTCCATCGTCATGTCGAGGTCAAAGAACGCCATCTCCGGCTCGATCATCCAGAACTCGGTGAGGTGGCGTCGCGTCTTCGACTTCTCGGCGCGGAACGTCGGCCCGAACGTATAAACTTTGCCGAACGCCATCGCCAGAGCTTCGCCGTGAAGCTGCCCGGATTGCGTGAGATAGGCTTTATCGTCGAAGTAGTCGAGCTCAAAAAGAGTCGAGGTACCTTCGACAGCATTCCCCGTCAGGATCGGCGCGTCGAGCTGAAGGAAGCCGCGCTCCTGAAAAAACTGATGGATGGACATGGCGATGCGGTTGCGAATCCGCATGACGGCCCACGGCCGGCG
>CAZRTY010000022.1:0-11107 GCA_964603055.1 uncultured Rhodothermales bacterium
AACAGATGCGCAAGCGGCCGAACCAGTCGGTCGAGATTCGCCACGATGCGGTCGACCTGTGGGACCTCCAGCACGTAGGAGATCATGTACGACGGCATTCCGCCGAACGCGTTCGGCGCCCAGAGCGCCTGCTCTCCCGTTTCCTCGCGATGCTCGATCACCCATTCGGCCATCGAGCGCCAGTTGACGGTATCACCTCCGATCAGGCTGCCGCTCGAAAAGAGGACCGGCCAGCAGAAGATGACTGCGACGAGCAAAAGCGAGCCGATGGCGATGCCGTGCTTCATCGCGGAGGAGAGGCCCGTCCACCACGTTTCGCCGAAGAGGGGCCCGGCCTCGGTCAGCGCCACCGGAGGTTTGCGCTTACTACGTGCCATTCAGCCGAGAAATGATAATGAGGGAGGGAAGGATTGCTCGATGAGCTTTTACTCGATGACCTTCGGGACGCGGAAGTGCGTGCCGTCGGTGTCGGGACCGTTGCGGAGCGCGTCGTCGCGGGTGATGCGCTGCGTGGCGACGTCGGGCCGGGTGACGTTGGTGATGTCGAGCACGTGCGACGTCGGCGGGACGTCATCCGTATCCAGCTCCTTCAGAAGCTCCACATAACCGATGATCTTGCTCATCTCGCCCGCCAGGCGCTCTTCCTCACCTTCCGAAAACTCCAGCCGTGCCAGACGAGCTATGCGCCGCACTTCTTCAATAGATACCGACATAGATTCAATGCTGTGATGATGCGATGGAAGATAAACGTTCGGCCCGATGATGTCGCAGTGGTTCGTCGAGCGAGGCCTTGATCTTGTCCATCAGGGCCGGCACATCACGGCGTGCCATGCCGGTGATGTCGATGGGCGGCTGGACGACGATGCGCAATCGGCCGGGCCGCGACCACTTCTCACGCTCGTTCATCAGCCGGTAAGCGTCCACCATCACCACGGGTACGACGGGCACGCCGGCTTCCACGGCCAGCATGAACGCGCCCTTCTTCAGTGGCTGAAGATCCGGACCGTACGAACGCGTCCCTTCTGCGAAGAGCAGCACCGACATACCGCGGCGGATCTGCTCGCCGGCGCGCTGCAGACTCTGGACGGCTTTGCGCGGCTCACTTCGGTCGAGAAAGATGGATGCGGACTGCCGAATCGCGAGCCCGAGGAACGGCACTTTAGCCAGCTCCTTCTTCGCAACGAACCCGAACGGGTGTGGCAGATGGCCGGCCAGCGCCAGGATGTCGATCAGGTTCTGATGATTGCTGATGAAGACATATGATTGATCAGGGTCGAGCTTCGTCTGGACATCGACGTCTACTCGAATCCCCGATGCCGCAAGGATGGACCGGCCCCAGAGCCCCGCCCAGCGTTTAAAATTTCGATCGGTCGGGATGAACGTGTGGGAGATAACTTGTGTCAGCGCCGCCGGCAAGGTTGCGATAAAGGCAACAACGCAGAACCACACGAAGTGAAGGCGTTGAAGAAACGTCCCGCGTTGCGCGTCGACCGGAACCGACTCTTCCGATGCCTGTGGCGAAGGATCCATCTTACCTTTAGCTTCCTTTTCGCCGAATCCGGCGTTTGAGGCGATACCCTGAATTTCTACCGACCGCTCCTATATGCATCAGTTCGGCTTTCGTTCGTCCGGTATTTGCACGATCCTCTTCGCTTTAACGCTGATCATCGTGAGCCCCGGTCGAGCCGATGCGCAGACCTCTTACCTTTATGTCGGTGCCGGCTACACAAATGCCGACACCGAGGTTGCCCGCGGTCAGGCCAACCTTACCGCGGCACTGGGGCGGCGCCTGGAATTCGGCCCGGCGTATCTCGCAGGCGAGCTTCAGCTTGCCGTGCGCGGTGCCACGCGCGGCGAGTTATCGGCACGTAACGCGCAGCTCGAAGACTGGCGCCTCACCAACACGTATGTCGACATCCCGTTGATGCTGGGCATCGCGGGTAGTCGGGGGATCCGGCCCTACATCCAGGCGGGGCCGTTCGCGGGCATTCGCGTTGATTCGCGGACGCGCTTTCGCGTGGTGTCGGCCCATCCTGGCATCATCGATCTCGAAGGGTCGATGCACCGCTTTGATTATGGACTGATCGGCGGAGCGGGTGTGATGATCGACACGAGATTCTATCGCCTGGGCATCGAGGTGCGTGGCCAGGCAGGGGCGACAACGGTCTCGGAGGAACTCATGCCCGGGCCGATGCGGTCGGTATCCCTTGTGATGGGAGTTTCCCTCTGAAGTGAAGTGATCGGCATAGCATGGATAGGCGCTCAGGCGCTCTCACGCGTCCTTGAACCCCGCTCCTCTCACCAGTTGGATCAGCGTCGTTGCATCGCGAAGGCCGGTCTTTGGTTTGGGATCAAGCCGCACATCCAGCGAGAATCCACCCGTATACCCCACCTCGCGTAGCCTCGCCATTACGTCCTTCCACCCTACATCGCCCTCCCCCATCGCAGTCCACGTCCAGTTGCCGTTGACGAGGCGTCCGTCGCTGCAGCGCACGTAGGAGACATACCGCAGAACATCTGGCGAAGCGTCCGAAGGCACCCCTGCCCGGAGGTTCTCTGCTGGATCCCACATAAAACCGACGCCTTCTACATCGACTGCTTCTACGAGCTCGGCCGCGGCTTCGGGTGTGCGGATTCCTTCATCCGGTCCGGTGCAGATGCACAGTTCGACGCCGTGCGCGGCTACGGCTTCGGCTGCGCGCCGCATCGGTTCGACGGCCTGAGCCGTCGCCTCGCCTGCTGCGAAGGAGCCCACAAGAATCCGCTTGCACCCAATCCTATCGCAGAATCGCAGCGCCTCGGGAAGCATCGCGAGATCGTTCAACCAGTCGGCACGGTCGCTCACACTTCCCTCGAAATACCCTGGATCGATCGAGGTCACGTCAATCTCGTACTCACCCAGACGCCGCCGCAGCCTGGGCTCGTTCACATCCGGGACGCGGCTTTCGTCGAGCACCAGCAGGTCGATGCCGTCCAGGCCCCATAGCAATGTGTAGTGGATGGCACGGTCGATGTCGGTCGTCACCGCATCGATAACCCAGCTATTGATCATGTTGGGATTGAAGCTCAGTCGAATGTGCGCCGTCGCTTGATACGGCATCAGGATGAACTACGCCGACGTGCCGATAAAGCGCGTTGTGGACTTCGGCCGATAGGCGTTCCACCCGGCTGAGAAGCGTCGGCGTGATGGTTGACAGCTCGGGAGCCGTAGCTTCGATAACCGGTGAGGGCACGGGAGAGTCGCGCCGCGCCTGTCGTTCGTTCGCGTGGACAAACTTCTGAGGCGCAGACTCCTGATGACGAACGACCTCGAGTGGAATCCCATGGCGACTCAATATCTCACGCGCCGCGGCTTCTTCGTCGCTGTCGAGGCCGATGAAGATAATCCGCTTAACGTGTTCTCTTTCCCACGGCAATCGGTCGAGGAACGCGTTCAGTCCCTGGTGACCACTTCGCGATCCGGATAATCCCACAAACAAAACCGACCGTACGGGATGAATCCATCGCATCGACACATCCGCTTCGTTGCGCGCAACCTCCAGGAGCGTCGTCAGGTACGTCCCTCGATCATCGACGTCGATCAGTCGCTGGCCTCGCACGAGGCGCGGTGAATCGAGCGGCGCCGCCACAATAACCAGCTCGCGCATGAGGGTGGGATGACGCCCCGCCAGGTATCCACCCACGTTGATGGCCCCGGCTTCATGCTCCCACCCGGCGTCGACGGTTGCCACGAGGCGCCGCGGCAGCGACCGCAGCATGACATCCGTATTCCAGATCTCATCGAACTGCTCGGCGGATAACCCCAGCACCCATGCGGCGGCCTCGGGGGTGATCTGCATGACGAGCAGCCCGGGCGTGGGCTGAGCGGCGCCTACCGGTGCGAGGCCTCTCACCACGAGTGCGAGACGGAATCCACGTGATGCCAGATCTCCGAGCCGCTCAGGCGTCGCCGCCTCTCCCGAAATCATCACCGCGAGGGCACTCTCTGTTGCGGTGGGAAACGGCGCCACATCGCCCGTACGTGCCACGTGCATGAAGCGCATATTGACGGCGCCCGAGTCGGTGCGGCTGTCGGCGATGTAGTCGATGCCGGGCTGGAGTACGAGCGAGTCTCGCTGGACGGATGCCAGCGTCGTCGAGCGGATGCGGTGGACAGGCGTGGTGAAGGACAGGGTGCGCGAGTTGCCGTAAATGGGCTGCAGCCGATAAGCCTGCATCCGCGACGCCGCGTACTGGGCGGCCGACTCCATCGCCGCGGAGCCGATCGTTCGCCCGACCGTGGCCGATCCGTTCAAGTACGTGAGGTGATCCTGGATGTCGCGGGCACTCCACGACGGATCGTTGGGGGTGGCGGGTATGACCGGTTCCGGCGCCTGCAGTGCGGCGCATCCGCCGAGGACGACCGCCGAGACGGCCATTGCGGCCCAGAATTCCTTGGGAAGGCGGCTCAGGCTTCGGAACATCAGTAGCTAATCGGTTGCTTAACAGCGCGTGTGTTGGTACGATTCGCGCACAATGCCCGGGCAAACCACCAGCCCGTGACCATGGATCCCGGTCTCCTTCCGCTCACTCAGCATATCCGCCATCAGTTCGGCCGGCTGCGAATTTTCAATTTGACAGCCGCTGGGCTGGCCGCCGCCGGCATCGTGGTGGTGGGGTCGACGGCTACGTGGGTCTCCACCGTTTCGATGCTCCTGTTGACAGGGCTCCTGGCGTCGAAGATATGGCAATTCATGCGGAATGACCGCGCGCTCAAGCAATTCCGCCTGGAAGAACGTTTCCTGAAGCAACCGCTCGACACGGCGCTTCTTAAACGCTGCCTGAACCGGTCGGAGCATATCTGGGATGACTCTTGCACGTTGCGCGGGTTGCGGGCGGTGCTCGTCAAGCAACTACCTCGGCTCATGCCGCAGCAAGAGAAGGTTGAAGCCGTACGGCGCAAGTTTCACCGCGTCTATCGGCGACAGCTGCCGACGCGCGCGCAGCTGGGCATCATGGTTCCGCTCTTTGTGGCGGCGCACCTCGCGGCCGACGGTACACTCGCCGCTCACCCGTCGATCGCTGCCGGCGTCGTGCTCGGACTTATTCTAGTCGAGGTGCTATCTATCCGGATCACGTGGCAATTGCACGACCGGTTCAGGAAGTATGAGGAAGCACTAAGCCGGTGGGCACTCGCTCAAACGGAGCTTCGCAATGAGCGTCCTCATCGGGCAAAGCATTATCGGCACGATCTCCTCTACCGCGCCACGCCGCTGTTCTCGGCGGGCCTGGATCCTGCGTCGGCATAAACGATCGCCACGTCTTCACGCCGGCTCACATAACGACAAGAGGCGACGCCCACTGGACGCCGCCTCTCGATCATTCACCATATCCTCGTGACGGTCAGTCGCCCGGCACGTACGTCCGACTTGACACCTCGTCGCTGAACCCGTCGAGGCTTCGGCGGATGTCTTCGCGACGACGTTCCAGCAAGTTACGCTCCGGTGTTCGCTGGGCACGCAGACGGATCGGGTCAACGACGCGCGCCTGCAGCACGATGAGGAGCTCCTTCTGAGAACTCGTCACCTGCTCGTATCCGAAAACATATCGGAGGCCGAAGAACCAGGGCGGAAGATCCTTCAGAAGAGGGATACCGCGCCGCGTCGATGACGTCTCCGTCGAGTACAATCCACCAATGATCGTCTGCTCGCTGTCCAAGAGCAGCACCTTGGTGTTGGCGACGTTTCGGTCGATGACCGGCCCGGAGAGCGACGGACGGCTGCTCGATTTTTCAACGGCTACATCCAGGTGGATGAAATCCTGAATCGGCGCACCGAAGGAGTCAGCCAGTGCCTCGCTGATGAGCGTCGGCGTGACGTTCACGATGATTCCGGTCGAGAAGAACTGCGTGATCGTGTTGCCCGAGAAGTCGCGCGTCTGGATCGGCACGTCGGATCCGATCTGGATGCGGCCCTCCTCCCCACTCTGCACGGTAACGCTGGGGCTGGCCACGGTCTCGCCTACGCCGGAGGTTTCCAGCACGCGGAAAACGTCGGAGACAGGCAGGTTCTCGGGCGCCGTGATGATGCCATCGATCGGCTCGAATGCGCGGCCCGTCCTCAACATGAACTGGTTGCGACGGTTGTTCGAACCATCGCTGCCGCCCGTACCGCCGGTTCCGCCTGTACCACTGGAGCTCGTCTGATCCCCAAACACGATATCCCAGTTGATGCCCAGCTCGCGTGCCTTCGAGAGGTTCACCTCGAATAACACGGCATCGATTTCGATTTCGCGGCTGTCGATGTTCGCAAGAAGATCCTGCGCACGTGTGGGTCCGCCGCGGCCCGCCGCCGTGGAGGCGCCTTGCACGAGATCCGGGTTGCGCCCGGGCTCGACGATGTAATACTTGTCGGTCTCGCGGTACATCAGGCCGTGGTACTCCAGCACGAGCTCGTAGGCATCGAAGAAATGGAGGCCGGCGATCGAGATGCCGATCGGCATGCTGTTCTCGTCGGGGTCGACAATTGTCTTACCCGTCACCCGAAGGAAGATCGGGTTGACAAACTCGACGAACTGATCGAACGGCGTCGA
The DNA here is from genome assembly GCA_964603055.1 of uncultured Rhodothermales bacterium. Lineage (GTDB taxonomy): Bacteria > Bacteroidota > Rhodothermia > Rhodothermales > CAZKDQ01 > CAZRTY01. The sequence goes on from CAZRTY010000022.1 coordinate 6,571, forward strand.
CGGAAGGAACGAGACGAGCTGATCGGGCGGAATGTACGTCCGGAGGTGCCGCTGCGACGGCTGCGTCTGCGCCGATGCCGGATCCGGCGAGATCGACACAATCAGCAGTGCCGCGATGATGGCCGGCAGACCGGCTCTCGAAAGGAAATCACGAATAGCCATGTTTTCGGAGGCCGGTGGCATGTTACCGCGCCGGCTTGATGGTGGTGAATGATTACTCGGTCGGTACCAGACGATTAGCGCCCCTGGCCTGCATGAAACGTCCGGCAGTGGCGAGCTCAAGGGTAACTTCGTCGATGATGCCGCCCTTGTTGAGGCGCACGTGCACCTTGCCGCCCAGCTGGTCGAGCTCCGTGATGTAGCCGAGGTAAACCGCGTCTCCCACACCAACGGATCGGTACTCACCATTGTACTGGAAGACGGCTACGTCTCCCGCTATTGAGACCAGCGTGGCCGACTCCACATCGACGTAGTTGTCGGTGTTGGGCGGAAGTTGGTCCATGATGAGGGGATAGAACGGGTTGGTGGCTGCCCGCCGCGCCGGCAGCACGTCCGACGGGAGTTCGATTGTCTCGCCCGCCGTCGGTAGGCCCGCATCCGTGCTGGCAAGCAAGACGTCTCCGGGATCCATGCCTTCCACGCCGCCGAAGTATGCCTCAACATTCAGCGTGAACGACACCATGACCTGCAGCCGCTCACGGTCGGTGTTGGCGTCTTTCTTGAGCACGTCGATGTGATCGAGCGACAGGTCGCGCAGACGGTAGAAGGCACGTCCGTTTTCGATCTCCCAGACGAAGCGGTAGAGGCTATTGAAGTAACCGCGGCCGTTGATCCGGTAGGTGTGATAGCTGTAATCGGCCAGCTCGGTGGTGCGATCGTAGCTGACGTCGAAGCTCTCGAATCCGCTTGGTGTGAGTCGGTTGAGGTAACCGACCACTTCGGCACTCGAGAGCCGCGCCGGAATGGCGCGATAGCGTGAGTTCCAGCGGCTGACGGCCTCCGCTGCCAGCTGCTCGCTCTCCGTTTCCTCGACGAGCAGAGCCATGAACTCGGCCTGCTCCATCTGGATCATCTGCTCGGCCTTCTGGACGCGGTCGAGCTCGCCCGGCTGTTTGACGAAGGTGGCATACACGCCGCCGCCCACCGCCAATATCCAGCAGACCGAAAGAATTAGAATGTTATAGCCGACGTTCGTCATGGCAATCGAGGATCGGGGTGACTATTGGCGATCTTAATAGGAGGTCTGCGATACCGGCGTGCCTGTATATCCTTCAGCGGCCGCGGCCGCTTCTTGCTCGGCAGCTACCAGTGCACGTTCACGGAGATAGACGGCGGCTTCGGGCAGCAGATCTTCGAGCTGGATATCGATGACAAAACCGTAGACCTGCATCTCGCGGATATCCGAGAATGTCAGCGATTCGAGATGACCATCAAGCGTCTCGGCGAGGCGAACCACGCGATCGCGCGAGGTCGAGTTGCCGGTCAACCGAACGCGGTCGGCGCCGATGGGGCGCCACGATTCCACCCAGATACCTCGCACATTTGACGTACCCGCAGCCGTCTCCTCGAGCGCCCTGCTCCACCGGTCGCTGCCCACCATGAGCGTGTCGAGCACGTTGAGCGCGTGCAGGTACCGCTGGGATGTACCGCGGAGGCTGTCGATACGAGCCTGCAGTGCCTGGGCATCCCGCGTGTCGACGTGTGTGGGGAAGTCGCGAATGCGCTGCTCGTATTCGGCGATCTGATACTGCTGGCTCGCAAATCGAAAACCGAAAAAGGCGACGCTCACGAACAGCAGAAGCGACATTACGGCCACATGCCACGTGAACGGCAGCTTCGGTGCGCGCCGCGTGTACTTGTGCAGCACCAGGTTGACCGGTTCGAACGCGTCGAGATGGCGCAGGCCCGGCACGATGCGCATGGCAACCGCCGAGGCTGCTACGGTATTCCGGCCCACATCCTCACCGCTGTAGCCGCCCTCTGGCGACGGCACGTGATCGGACAGCCGGTCAACGCGCGCGTCGGGGAAGAACATCTGGAAGCTTTCCACGAGATCGCGCTCACGATCCGTACTCATCACGAACACGTGATGGATCTCGCCGATGCCGTATTCATCTTGCTGCAGCAGGATGCGGCTACAGATCGTCTCAGGCGCATCCAGGCTCGACACCGACCGCAGCCGCTCGATGTACATGGGCGTTTCGCCTCGCATGAAGACGACGAGCGTGTCATCCACACCCGCGCGCACGATGAGCGATGTCTCGCCGGCAGACGCTCCAGGCTCCGGCGCCGACTCGTCGGAGGCCTCGCCCCCGTCAATCGAGATCTCGGCCATCTCGGTCTGCAGCCTGAGCGCACGCCTTACGACGCCCAGGAAGAGCGTCATCTCGGTATCCTGGAGACGCACCGCGGGCATCCGCCGATCTTTCAGCGCTCGCATCGCCGCAAGCGTGGCGTTGACCGAATCATTCGCGCGAGGGAAGATCGCCAGGAAGCGGTACTCCGATTCATCCAGATTCGCCAGCGCGACGAACGTGACGCGGTCCTCATCGACCGTGCCTTCATGCTGCTGCGTGAGCAGCTTCAGAAGCCGGCTTCGCTCCGGGCGTCGCTTCTTCCCCTCGACGGGTACGCGTAACTCAAGCTGATTGTACTCGGGCGCGCTGACGACAAAGGCTACACCCGGATCCGCATATCCCGCATCCCGGCACTCGGCCAGGATATCCGTCAGCTCCAGATCGAACGTTGCAGGCTCGTGCGTGGCAGACGCGTCGTCGCCTCCTTCGAGCCCCGCGAACTCAGAGCTCAGAAAGAGTTCGGTGCCACCGGGCTGCGATCCACCAAATTGGATCGTGAAGTCGTCATCGACGGTCGTGTCCTCGGCCAGATCGGGATGATGCGAAGCGGCCGCCCCCATCTTCGTGCCCAGCTCATCTCCTCGCTGACGCGTGAAACGCCGCAGGATGACCGGAGCTTCGTCAGTCGGCTGCAGCAGAACGGCTTCCACCGTCCGGCTGGTGACCATGACGCCAAGTACAGGCTGCTGAGAACGATTACTTTTCATGATATCGTGATGACAAGCACCGACCTATCCGGGTCAGCGCATCAGTTGTTGAAGCCGACGTTTGTTGTTGGCGTAGTTCATCGCCACCTCGGCCGAAATGAGGCCTTGACGCAGCAAGCGGAAGAGGTCCTGCTCGAGCGTAATCTGGCCGCCGGCGCCTCCCTCCCACATCATCTGATAGATCTCGCCGCTGTTGTCATTCTTGATGGCCGCACGTGCCGATGGTGTCATCCAGAGCACTTCTTTCGCGAGCACGCGTCCACCGCCGACTCTCGGCAACAGCTTTTGTGAAACGATGCAGCGCAGGACGTCGGCCAGGCGGTTCCGTACGCGCTCTTGCTCTTCCGGCGGATATTCGCCGATGATTCGGTCGATGCTTTCGACCGCCGAGCTCGTGTGGAGTGTGGAGAAAACCTTGTGGCCGGAGTCTGTGATCTCCAGCGCGGCGGAAATCGTCTCGGGGTCGCGCATTTCGCCGATCACCACGATGTCGGGGTCCTGGCGCAGTGCGTGGACGATTCCTTCCTTGAACGACCGGACGTCCTTTCCCACCTCGCGATGCCTCACGATGCACTTCTTAGAGCGGTGCATGTATTCAATCGGCTTACCGATGATGACCACATGGCCCGGCACGTCGTCGTTGTTGGCATCCATGACGGCGTCGAGCGTCGAGCTTTTACCTGAGCCGGTGACGCCGGTGATGAGCGTCAGACCGTCGCGTTCGTGGCGGAATAACAGCCCGCGTTCGACCAGCGGATGGAAACCGATCGACCGAAGCGAGCGCACCTCATCGGTAATCGCGCGGAAGTTGAGGCCGAGGTGATCGTAGTCGAAGTAGCACGTGGCACGAAAGCGATGACGTCGGCCGTCGGCGCCCTTCGTTGGCAGTTCGAACGAGAAGTCGACCGCGTACTCCTCGAACAGCACATCAAGTTGTGTCTGCGTAAGGAGATTGAGGAAGAGCATGTCGGTCTCATCCTCGCTATACGTGCCCATCTCCTGGATCGGCATCTTGTCGCCGTTGACGCGATACCAGATCATGCCGTTACATGCGGGGCCGCCTGCGTCAAGGTCAGACGCGCCCAGGACGAGCATCCGCTCGGCGAGTATGCTCATGTGCTCGCGCAGCGCCGTCCGGTCCTTGTCGAGCAGCGCGTTGACCTGATCAGCCAGGTATCGCACCCGATCCTGCCCCACCAGGTTATGCGGCAGGTTCTCCAGCACCGTCTTACAGATCGACGGCAACGGCCGCATCTCGAACGTCGCGACGGGCCGCTGCGGGGCCGCGCTTTGGCGCTCAAGGATTTCCTTCAATGCGAGGTTGACGTCAGACACGATTGCAGTCGGGTGATGTTACCTGTCGGGCGGTTAAGCAAATGCTTAGCGGATGATCGTCCGCAGAGCACGATCGCTTAACCTTCGCGATGCGCTATTCCCGATTGCAATGCGCATACCATGCGCACGAAATGCACC
>CAZRTY010000022.1:11207-17562 GCA_964603055.1 uncultured Rhodothermales bacterium
CTATTTGTATAAGCAGGGATGCGGGTTTACATTTAATCGTGCGCATTTCGCGTATTCCTGTCAGCAAACGCTATTTCAAGAGAACGGACCGACATGCAAATATTCACCACGGCCTCAAGGCTGATCCTCGCGGGCGCGCTTCTCGTGTTAATTGGATGCGGTGGAGGCGACTCGCCTCAACCGGCGACCGAAACCGCAACTCCGGAGCCGGCAGCGCCATCAGTTGAAGGGACTATTCCTGCGCAGATGCAGGCATTTTCTGACGACGGCGACGTCTTCGAGATCGTAATCGAAGGCGATGACATGATGCGCTTTGACGTCGAGCAGTTCAGCGTCAGCCCGGGACAGATGGTCCGCCTCACGCTAAACCACGTCGGCTCGCTTCCCGCCCAGGCGATGGGCCATAACGTCGTCATCATCTACCCTGGCGATGACATCTTCGACTTCGGCGGTGACGTCGGCGAAGCGGGCGGCGGACTCCACGACGACTACGTCCCCGAATCACTGCGCGACCGAGTCGTGGCCTTCACGGAGATCATTGGTGGCGGCGAGACCACGGTCATCGAGTTTCAGGCGCCGTCCGAGCCGGGCGAGTATCCGTATCTCTGCTCCTTCCCGGGCCACTTCGGGCAGATGAACGGCATTATGACCGTTGAGTAAGCCTCGCTTTCTCAACCGGGTTTGAGGTTAGGCGGTGAGGGATTCCGCAGCTTGAACAGGCGACCGATTGCAGTTCACTGCGGTGCCCCGCCGTTCTAACGACAACGCAGCATTTAACCTTGTGACGAGGAAAGGGGGCGAACGCGTCTCCGTCGAGTCCGCGCAGTTCACGTGAACCCGATTTAAAGCCTTAAGATGATGAAATCCGAAATGTCCCGAAATCGCTCCTTCCTGGTCGCCACGCTTACGGCGATCACCATGCTCGTATTAACAGGGTGTGGAAACGGCGGCACGCGCACAGCCGACACCGGCGATGCAGCCTCTCGCACGTACGTTGCGCCCGGTGAGATGGACGAATACTACCTGTTTTATTCAGGCGGCCATGGCGGCGATGTTCGCGTGGCAGGTATGCCTTCGATGCGCCACATCAAGACCATCCCGGTATTCAACCCCAACGCGGCGTATGGATACGGCTATGACGACAAGACCCGCGAGATGCTGGGCGATCTGACGTGGGGCGACGTCCATCACCCCGGTCTTTCCAAAACCGATGGTATGTACGACGGCCGCTGGCTCTTTGTGAACGACAATGCTCATAACCGCGTTGCCCGCATCGACCTTCGGGACTTCAAGACGAAGCAGATCCTCGGCCCGATTCCCAACACGGTCGGTAATCACGGTGCTTCGTTCGTAACCGATAACACCGAGTACCTCTTCGGTGCTTCACGATTCGCCGCCCCATTGCCACGAGGCACGGCCGCTCCGATCGAAGATTTCGCCGAAGCCTTCAACGGCGTCATCACGGCCATCGGGATCGATTCAGAATCAGGTGACATGGATGTGGCCTGGCAGATCCTCACGCCTCCCTTCCATTGGGACCTCTCGTCCACGGGCAAGGGCCCGAGCCACGGCTGGCACTTCGTAACGAGCTACAACTCGGAGATGGAGCACACGCGCCTCGAGATCGGCGCCAGCCAGATGGAGCGTGATTACAGCGCCTTTGTCAACTGGCAGCGCGCCGAGCAGGCTGTTGAGGACGGTCAGTACGAAATGATTGACGGCGTGCCGGTCATCGACCCGGCTCAGGTGCCTGGGATGATGTATTACGTGCCGCTCGCCAAGAGCCCGCATGGCATCGACGTCGACCCGTCGGGTCAGTGGATCGTGGGAGGCGGTAAGCTTGAGCCTTCGGCCACCGTGTTCAGCTTCGAGAAATTCCTCGAGGCCGTCGAGAACGAGGATTTTGTTGATGAGGTGCGCGGCGTTCCGGTCGTGAATCACGACTCGGTCGTTGAAGGCCTCGTGCCGGTCGGTCTCGGGCCGCTCCACACCCAGTTCGATGGCCGCGGGAATGCATACACGACGCTCTTCATCGATTCGAAGGTGACTAAATTCCGCCTGCCGCCGTGGACGGATGACGAAAAAGCCGACCTCGAGAGCGTGGTCGTCGACCGGATCGACGTGCACACCAACCCCGGTCACCTCGTGATTGGAGGAAGCGACACGCGCGAGCCGTACGGCGACTGGCTCGTGTCGATGAACAAAGACGCGGCGGGACGCCACCTGCCGACCGGTCCGCAGATTCCGGAGACCAGCCAGTTGATCGACATCACCGGCGAGCAGATGGTGATGGTCTACGAGGCGTTCACCGACAAGGAGCCGCACTTCGCGCAGATCATCCGGGCGGATCAGGTGAATCCCGTGGGCTTCTACCGCCGATCGGAGAACGACCATCCGCACCAGGTCTGGTCAGAGGCCGAGACGTTTGTCCGCCGCAACGGAAACCAGGTCGACGTCGGCATGCGCGCCGTGCGAAGCAACTTCGTACCTGATAACCTTGAGTTCCAGGTTGGCGATGTCGTCAGCTTCCACATCACCAATGTTGAGCAGACGCATGGCATGAGCCATGGCTTCGGTCTCGGCTCGCACAATGTGAACGTGGATATCAGCGCAGGCGAAACGCGCACGGTGACGATCGAACTCGACCGTCCAGGCGTATTCCCGTTCTATTGCACGGTGTTCTGCTCGGCACTGCACCAGGAAATGCAGGGCTACATCGTCGTGTACCCGCAGGGTGAGCTACCGGGCACATGATCGGCGCGGCAGTAAATCGCCCATAAGTTACCCGCCGGCGATCGTCGGGAGCCGAGGTTAGGGCTCCCGGCGGTGCGTCGGTTGAACATTTTGAGCTGCGGAGGACAATTGTGCCGATGCGAAAATCTATGGATGATCGTTTTCGAGATTTAGAGCTGTTTCTGAGCAAACGCCTGAGCCCGCTTTCGCGCGGGTTGCTTCTCGCATCGTGCGTGCTGCTCCTCCTCACATTTCTGTTTCCGCTCTGGCACATTAACCTTGTGGCGCCACAGTACCGGCAGGGGCTGGATATGTGGATTTACAGCTATCAGCTCGTCGGCGGCAACGAAGGACAAGACATCGCTGAAATCAACCTGCTGAACCATTACATCGGCATGGCCGAACTCCATGAGGCGGATTTCTGGGAGATGCAGGTGATTCCGTTCGCGCTCGGCTTCTTCATCCTCTTCGGCCTCCGCGCGGCGTTCTTTGGCCAGATGAAGAACATCGTGGATTACCTCGTCCTCTTCCTCTACTTCTCGCTATTCTCGCTTGGCGCGTTTGTCTACCGGCTTTACAGCTACGGCCACGACCTCGATCCAGCAGCGCCGATGAACGTCGAACCGTTCTGGCCCACGTTGATCGGCACCAAGCAGATCGCCAACATGACGCAGACAAGCTTGCCGGGAATCGCTAGCTATCTCGTGTTCGGAGCCATGGTCTGTATGGTTCTGGCGATCGTGTTCTCACGGAAGCAGGCGCCTATCTACGCAACGTCCACACAGCCCGGCACATGAGCGTTCGCCCATTGTGGAAGTACTTCACGCTCGTGGTGGGCCTGCTCCTGACAACCGTTCCAATTTCCGCATCCTTCGCGGATACCGGACGCGAAGTGCGTGTGAGTCCGGGGGAATCTCTTCAGGAAGTCATCGACGCCACGCAAGCAGGCGATACCATCTTCCTGCTACCGGGTAATCACGGCGGTCCCATCACGATTACGCGGAGACTTTCGCTTCAAGGAGAATCAGGCGCGCGCCTGATGGGGAACGGATCGGGCAGTGTTGTAACCATAGAGGCCGACAGCGTCCGCATCGAACATCTCGAGATCCGAGGATCGGGCCGCGATCTCTCGCGCGATGATGCCGCCATCCTCGTGCTTGGCGATGATGTCTACATCGCCCACATCCATGCCCGCGAGAACCTGCACGGGATTTACGTTCGCTATGGAAAGCGGCCGCATATCGTGAATAACCACATCATCGGCTTGGCTGCCTTCGAGAGCGAGCCTCAGGTTGAAGGCGCCGAAGCCGCGCTCCGCGCCGATGCCGGTCACCACGCACCGCCGGGAACGCAGGCTCTGATGGGCAACGGCCTTCACTTCTTCAATGCGACCGGTGCCTTCGTGGAGAATAACCACATCGAGCACGCGCGCGATGGCATCTACGTGGCACACACGAGCGAGTCCGTCTTCCGTAATAATCGTATTCACGACTCGCGGTACGGCATTCACTATATGTACTCAAGCAACAACACGGTGGCGGGCAATGAGCTCTGGGCGAACGTTGCCGGGCCGGCGTTGATGTTCTCGCGTGAACTGGACGTGACGGACAACGTGCTGCACGATCACGTAGGCTTCCGCGCGTACGGCTTGCTGTTGCAGAACGTCGACGTATCGACGATCCGCGGCAACGTGATCCGGGGAAACCGTGTGGCGATGCGCCTGCAAAATAGCAGCGCGAATGACTTCCGAGACAACCGCATCTATGGCAACCTGGCGGGCACGACCATCAACAGTTCCTCGCGCGACAACCGGTTCACCCGCAATGAGTTTGGGATGAACATGCGGCAGATCGAACTCACAGGCCCCGTTCCGCCAAATGAATGGTCGGTCGACGGAATCGGTAATTACTGGCAATCCGCGCTTCCGATGGATCTCACGGGCGACGGCGTGTCGGAATGGCCTCATCACGAAGTCGATCTCATGGGAGAGCGCCGTGAGCAATTTCCTCTCATTCAACTGCTGACGGGGAGTTTCGGGCTGCGCGTTTTGGAATGGGCACTCGCCCGCGCGCCTACACCGGGAATTCCGCATGTCACCGACCCGCACCCGCTGGTTCGACCTTCTTCCGCGGCAGCGCAATGATCGAGGCGAGGCATATCACCAAGCGATACGGCGACCGGTTGATTCTCGACGGCGCCGATATTGCCGTCAGCGGCGGACAAGCCGTGGTGCTGACGGGCGACAATGGTAGCGGAAAGACGACGCTCCTCCACGTGCTCGTCGGACTTCGCCGCCCCGATGCCGGCGAGGTCGTGTGGAAGGACCAGCGGCTGACGGGCGCCGCGAACAAGATCTGGCGCGACGCACGAGAGGCGTGGGGCTTCATGCCGCAGCAGGTCGGACTACCGCCTGCGGCGACGATCCGCCAGTTGCTACACTATCACGCGCGTTTGCGGCGCCGGGATATAAGCGACGCAAGAATGTGGCTCGAACGTGTGGGACTTTCAGATGCCGAGGAGAAGCGCGTGTCTGAGCTGTCGGGCGGGATGAAGCAGCGGCTGGGCATCGCGCTCACGTTTTTCTTCGAGCCTGAGCTGATTGTAATGGATGAGCCCGCCAGCAATCTCGATCCGGGATGGCGCCTCGAGCTGACCTCGTGGGCGAATGAACACACCCAGCGAGGAGCCGGCATGCTGGTAACGAGCCAGCTCGATGAGCCCTGGGGACCGAACGCGGTGCGGCTCCACTGTACCGGCGGCCGCGTCCTGGATGCGTCGGTGACAACACATCAGGATGACGCGCCTGGCACGAGCCTTGACGTCGGAGGTGACGATTGAACCGGCTGCGGACCGTCTTCGAATGGGATCTGATGCAGGGGCTGCGCAACCGCTTCATGCAGGTCTTTGCGTTCGCCAGCGTGGTCGGCGGCTCGGCGCTTCTGGTGGCATCGCCGGGACCGGAAACGCTGCCGCTTGTATTGATCCAGGCACTGCTATTCTTCGGCTCGCTCTTCGCATTTCTGGCAGGTTGGGGCAGTGGTCAGCAAGCACGCGACCAGGGCGCGTTCCTGGCGGCCCAGCCAATCGGATCCGCTGAGTTACTCACCGGCAAGCTTCTCGGGACGGGCGCGTGGGGCCTCGTGCTGCTGATACTGTTTCTAGGACCGGCCGTTGTACAGGCTGGGATGTGGGATAACTTTCTGCCGATGGTTAGCCTGCCCATCGGGTTTTTGCTGGTCTGTCTGATCGCCGGAATGGGCATCGGCATGCTGGCAGCGCCGGTATCCGGATTGCTCGCTGTGCTGCTCGCATGGGCGATGAGCGTGGCCGGTTGGGAGCTCGGCCTGCTCGTCCTTGGGCAGGCGCCGTGGATCGAGAACGCCCCGTGGCTCTTCCTTGGTTTGCTACTCATTAACCCGGCCGGCGCATTCCGGATTGGCGCGATGATCGGGCTGGATTCGGTGCCGTTCAGCGCCGACGGACTCGAAACGGGCCGCTGGGTGTTTGAACACATCTCCCTCGTGGCCATCGCTATCTTCGCCGCGTGGATCGTAGCACTTTTTGCAATCGTTGTCAGGAAGCTCGACCGACAAGAATATTAGGACGTAATGATGGCGGATTC
>CAZRTY010000023.1:0-3257 GCA_964603055.1 uncultured Rhodothermales bacterium
TATCTTGTCTCTTCTTTGGGGCACCGGGTTGACTACCGATGCGAGAGTGAATCAGGCGAAGATCGGAATTCCGTCCCCGAAAATTTAGCCCGCTAATTTAGGGCATAAATCGTGCGCCTTCAATGAAGCGCAGTAAGATTCGTTGCTCCCCATCCTATCCAGTACGCCTAATTCATGGACATTACACTTCCAGATAGCGGTCAAACCCTGCGCCCCGGTAAGCTCATCTGCGTCGGAAAGAACTACGCGCGCCATGCCGCAGAAATGGGCGGCAGCGTACCGTCCGAGCCCATGCTCTTTCTGAAACCGTCGACGGCGCTGGTCGGCCACGGCGGGTCGGTCATTTTACCTCCGCATAGCACCGATGTTCATCACGAGGTTGAGCTCGTCGCTGTCATTGGGCGAGGGGGCAAGAATATCTCCGCTGAGAATGCACTCGATCATGTCGACGGGTACGCCGTCGGACTCGATATGACCGCTCGTGACCTGCAGCAGAAGGCGAAAGAGGCGGGTGCGCCGTGGTCCGTGGCCAAAGGTTTCGACACCTTCGCACCGATTGGCGCCTTTGTCACCGCGCGCGAGGTAGGAGACCCGGGAAGACTTGATATCGAGCTGAAGGTTAATGGCGACGTGCGGCAGCGCGGCAGCACGCAAGACATGGTCTTCTCCGTCGCCGAAATCATCGCCTACTGCTCGGGGATCTTCACGCTGATGCCCGGCGACCTCATCTTCACCGGCACCCCCGAAGGCGTCGGACCGGTTGCCGACGGCGACGTACTCGAAGCCTCGGCAACATCGCTGCCGGACTTGCGGGTCAGGGTAAGACGCGGATGAGAATCTCGATGGATGCTACGCGACGACACCTTCCCTCGGAAAATCTATTGAGGCGGTGCGTCATCAGGCTTTCAGGACGCGGCGAGGAGTTCGTCGACCAGCTCCTCGTCCGTGAGACGCCTGCGTATCAGTTCGATCTGTCCGCCTGACGCGACCAGGACCTCGGCGGGAAGCGGCCGCAGGTTGTAGGTCGACGCCATCGACATCCCGTACGCACCGGCATCCTGGATAGCGAGCAAGTCGCCTTCGCGTACTTCAGCGATATTCCGCTCGCGCGCAAAGATGTCGCTCGATTCGCAGATATTCCCGGTCACGTCGTACGGCATCATATCACCGTCAGGCCGCGTCACATTCGCAATCTCGTGATAAGCATCGTAAAGCGATGGCCGCATCAACTGGCCCATTCCCGTATCCATCCCCACAAAAACACGCCCGTTGGCGGGCTTCACCGTGTTGGCCTCGGCAAGTAAAACGCCGCTCTCGGCGACGATATATCGACCGGGCTCGAACAAATATTCGACGTTAGCGAAGCGTCCCGACCGGAATTCGTGGAGAAGGGGATGGATCTGGCTCCGGAAGCGGTCGCGGTTGAGCGGGGCGTCGTCGGGGCCATAAGGGATGCCGAGCCCACCTCCGAAGTTGATAAATAGGATGTCGGGGAAAGACGGCGCCGCCTCGATCAGTACCGAAATCGCCTTCCGGAAATCCTCGACGTCAACGATGCCGCTCCCGATGTGTTGATGGAGGCCGACGAGCTTGAGGCCGTGCCGATCGAGAATCTGCCTGACCTCACCGGCGTCGTCGACCGGAATCCCAAATTTTGAGCGACTGCCCGCCGTGATCACGTGCTCATGGTGGCCTGCTCCGACCTGCGGATTCAAGCGAACACACACTTCGGATCCCGGGAACGCGCGTCCGTAGCGCTCAAGCCGTGACAACTCTCCGATATTGAGGAGAACGCCCATCTCATGGGCCCGCTTCATCTCCCCATCCGTCATATTGTTGGCCGAGAACAAAATTCTGTCGACTTCGAAGCCAAGACGTCTGGCCAGGATGAGCTCGGCAGGTGAGACGGTCTCGATACCGAGGCCTTCGTCGCGGATGATCTGCAATATGCGCGGGCTCGAGTTGGCCTTCATCGCGTAGAGAAGGCGAGCCGGCAGTCCGTCGTAAAGCTCCCGCAATCGCCTGCACTGACGGCGGATGATGTCCTCGAAGTAGACGTACGTGGGCGTTCCGTACTCGCCGGCCACGTGGAGAAGCTGCTGCTGGACGTCGGAGTTGCTTGTGATGGGGAAAGGCATAGACGGGATGTCAGGCGGAGATGGTCGGACGAGAAGCGCGATGGAGTCGGAGCAAAGCCTCGTCGATTTCCTCGCGGGTGACGTCGAGATGGGTGATGGCGCGGACGGTGTTCGGACCGAAGCTCGTCACGAGGACGCCCGCCTCGCGGAAGGCATGCACGACGCTTGCGGCGGGTTCGGTCGTATCGAACAGCACGATGTTGGTCTCCACGCTGTCGACGTCCACATCGAAGCCGGTAATCTCGGCGATCCCCTCGGCGAAGCGTCGGGCGTTGTCGTGATCTTCGGCGAGCCGCTCACGATGATGATCAAGGGCATAGAGGCCCGCAGCCGCCAGCATGCCGATTTGCCGCATCCCGCCTCCGTACATCTTCCGAAAGCGATGAGCACGGCGAATTATCTCGGCGTCGGACGCAAGCATGGAGCCTACGAGAGCGCCCAGGCCTTTTGAAAGGCATACCATGACGGAGTCGAACGGAGCGGCATAGCGCGCTTCCGGAATACCCGTCGCCACAGCGGCGTTCCATAGCCGCGCGCCGTCGAGATGATATCGCAGCTCGTGTCGGCGGGCGACCTCGCCGACGCCGTCGATGACATCGAGTGGGACGACGGCTCCGCCGGCCTTGTTGACGGTGTTCTCCAGACAGACGAGACGGGTTTGCGGGTCCCAGTAGTTGCCGGGACGAACGGCCGCTTCGACTTGTTCGGGGGAGGGGATGCCGCGGCTGCCCTGGATTACGTTCAGTTGCACGCCCGCAAGCGCAGCGGCCGCGCCCGACTCGAAGTTGTAAATATGACTGAGCGCATCCACGATGACTTCATCGCCGGGCGTGGTCTGGCTGCGAAGCGCAAGCTGATTGCCCATGACGCCGGAGGGCACAAACAGCGCAGCCTCCTTCCCCAATAGATCAGCCACCCGCTCTTCAAGCCGCCGTGCGGTCGGGTCTTCGCCGAAAACGTCATCGCCAACGTCGGCCTCGAGCATGGCACGCCGCATGGCCGGGGTAGGGCGCGTCACGGTGTCGCTGCGGAGATCGATTACTGTTTCCATCACCATCCCATCTGGGTCATGCGGCCGAGGATAATGTTCGTGTACCAGTCCATCTGGTGGGGCGACCG
>CAZRTY010000023.1:3357-17140 GCA_964603055.1 uncultured Rhodothermales bacterium
CGCCGTACACGCCACGGTCAAGCTCGACCACGTTGAGATAGAGCGTCAGGATGCGATCCTTCGGCAGGACAAACTCGGCGACCAGCGCAAGCGGTATTTCCATCGCCTTGCGCACGTAGGATCGGTGCGTGGTCATGAACAGGTTCTTGACCAGTTGCTGCGTGATGGTCGATCCGCCTCGACGGGTCGTCCCACGTCGGCGGTTGTCGTCGACGGCCTCGCGGATGGCGTCGAAGTCGATTCCGTTGTGCTCGAAGAACCGGCCATCCTCGGCAGCGACCGCCGCATGTCTCATGTGCGATGCGATGCGGCTCTGGGAAACGGGCCTGTACGAGTGCGTGACGGGGCCATCGTCAATTACATACTCGACGAGCCGCTGAATCTGAACACCCGTGATTGGCGGGGGAACGACGTTGTAGGCAACCAGCCAGAGCGAGCAGAACCCGAGGTAAGTGACGGGCGCGGCAATCAGAAAAGCAAAGGCGCCGCCGACGATGCGGCGCCCTGTTGACTTACGTTTCGGACGTCGGCGTTTGCGCGCGCTCACCGATCGCTTATCGGGTGATTTCCAGGATTTCCATTTCGACGGTACCTGCCGGCACCTGAATGGCGATGACTTCGCCGACCGAATGGCCGAGCAATCCTTTACCGATCGGGCTCGCTACAGAGATTCTGCCGGTGGCCAGATCCGCCTCTTCGGCCGAGACAAGCGTGTACGTTTGTTCGGCGCCGTTCTTCAGGTTTTTGACGCGGACCGTAGAAAGGATGTAAGCCTTGCTGTTGTCGATCTGGCTCTCATCAACGATACGAGCCGAAACGATGGTCTCTTCGATCTTAGCGATCCGTGCTTCCAGGTGGCCTTGTTCTTCCTTCGCGGCGTCGTACTCGGCATTTTCGGAGATATCACCCTGAGCGCGTGCATCCGCAATGGCCTGCGCAATGCGGGCGCGTTCTTTCGTCTTGAGGTTCTGAAGTTCGTCTTTGAGCTTCTTCAACCCCGCATCGGTCAGGTAAACAGGTTTGGTATTCTCCATGGAAGCGAAAAATGCTAATAGTGACCACACGACTCGTGAGACCACATGAGATTAGGTCCGAGCCGAAGGCGGTCCTGCAGGCTGGAAAAAAAGTGGAGTAGCTACGTACAAAAGAACGCCACCGCTCAAGATGAGCAGCGGCGATCGTCTCGATGCAAGTTAACGCATCTAAGTAGCAATCAACTCTCTCACCCAAGCGAAGATCCCGTTACGCTACCATCCGCCGCGTCTCCGATCGCGGGCTGGCGGTTCGTCAAACGGGCGAGACTCATGGGATTGATGGACTTGGGCGAGATGGTCCGGCAGTACGCGCCGCGCCGTCCAGTACGCTCGACTCCAGTAGGATTCGTCGAGATGCGAGACGATCATCCCCCGAGATGAGGAGATGTGGGCAAACCGGCCGCCGCTGAGATAAATTCCGGCGTGGTTGGATCGTTTGGATGGACGGAAGAACACGAGGTCTCCTGCGACCAGTTCGTTTCTGCCGATGGGCGCTCCTTCGCGGGCCTGGGATTCGGTTGTGCGCGGGAGGGACATCCCGAATACCTGCTGATAGACCGATAAGATAAATCCCGAGCAGTCGGCACCTGCGGGCGAGATGCCGCCCCACCGGTGCGGCGTGCCTTCCCAGCGCGTAAACTCCTCGCGCAGAAGTCGCTCTACATCAACCGTCTCGTGTTCGGTGGCAGCTGCGGCTGGATCAGAGGCGTCATCCGGCTGGGGAAAATGGACGGCAGGCGGCGGCTCAGCCACACGCCCCGACGACGCACAGCCGGCGCCGATGAAGGCGAGTGCCACGAGAATCATCCATTGCGGATGACGTTGTGATGAGAAGATTCTACGCAGCATCTTGAAACAGCCACAAATGATTTGCTGATTACGGCATGCAGACTGCCTGAAGATCGGTACCGGCCCGAACGTTTGCAGAAAAGATGGGTAGGAATAATGCAACGCAATTTACTGGTACGGCAACTATGAGGTCGACTAACAGCGTCATCCTGGCGGGCATTGCAGGCTTCATCGGCGGCATTGCCGCGGGTATTTTCTACAGCAGCGAGCCCTGCCGCGATTTACGGTCTCAGCTTAAGGAAGGAGCGCGCGAGCGTATGCAAGGCGTCGACGCCCGAGTTCAAGGTCTGGAACGGCAGCTGGCGGGCATCGACGAGAACCTCCGCAGCCTCCGCGAAGAGTTCTCCCGCAACCTGCGCGAGACACTCGAGAACTATCGCCCCAGCGGTTCGCAACCAGAACCCTGGACGGTCGATGAGAGTGAGGTCGAGAGCGAACTGCGCCACATGCCGCGATAAGCGACGGTCCGACTAGCATCAGGATCAGTTCGTTGCATAGACCGTAGGTAGCGGCGACTCTCGTTCGTATTGCATCACGTCGCAACGCTTCTATTTCAATATGCGCTATCCAGAGGAACTTGTTCGCCCGATGCGGGCGGAACTGACCCGTCTTGGCATCTCCGAAACCCGTGAAGCCGCAGAGGTAGACTCGGTGCTCGAGGAAGCCGGAGAAGGTACCACGCTCGTCGTCATCAACTCGGTCTGCGGATGTGCAGCCGCCAATGCACGGCCTGCCGTCGCCATGGCGCTCCAGTCGCCCGTGAAGCCGGACCGGGCATTTACCGTTTTCGCCGGGCAGGATCTTGACGCCACCGCTCGCGTGCGTGAGCACCTGGCAGGAATCCCGCCCTCGTCGCCGTTCATCGCTCTGCTTAAAGACGGAGACCCGGTGTACGTGGTAGAGCGGAGGCACATCGAAGGCCGCAGCGCGAGCGCGATTGCCGCCGACCTGGTTACCGCGTTTGAAAACTTCTGTGGCGAGAATGGGGCAGCCGAGTCGGCACCTTCGCGTCCGGAAGTTGAAGACGCACCTGCGTCGACCGATTTGCCGCCTACGTTCCGCTCGATCCTCTAAGAGGGAAGCAGCATGCTGTTGGCAAAGGGGCTTCACTACCGTGTGAGGCCCCTTTTTTTGTACTCATTGGTTGCTGCTAACTCCAGATCGTCGCTCTTGCCAGTACGCGAGTCCGAGATAAACCAGCCCGCCGACGACCATCGCGCCGAATGCCGCGCCGTCTGATATGTACGCCGCAGCGGACATCGTCAGTGCGATCCCCGGCAGGGAATACAGCGCGTATCGAACGTATGGTCGCAGCGCTGCGCCGAGCCGAACCCCGGCCACTCCCAAAGAAGCGCTCAACTGCACGACCCGCGACAAACTGCCCGCAATACCGGTGAGCAGGAGAGTCAACATGATGTCTCCGGTTCGTCCCGCCAGTACGATCGTCGAGGTAAGGAGTATGAAGGTGAAAACCGACGTCATGAGCTCAGTTCGCTGACGCTCGAGCACATCGAACAGGCGGGTTAGCGGCGCGGAAATGCTCGCGAGCATAAGCCACATCCCGATCAGTCGAACGAACTCGCCTGATGTTCGCCAGGCATCGCCAAGGACGAAATCGAAGAGGGCGGGTCCAGCGGCCATCAGTGCCAGTGTGGGATAGATGCCCAGCAATACGAGACGGCCATGCACCGCAGCCGTCAGTTCCGGGAGGTTGCCGCCCGAACGCGCTTCGGCTGCGCGCACGAAGAACACCTGCGCGATTGCATTCCCCAGAAGTGACAACGGGATGGCCAGCACGACGAACGCTCGTCCGTAGTAACCCACCATCTCGATCGTGAAGTAGAGCGGGAGAAGCAGCACCGGTAGCCGACTCACGACCGCTGACAGCAATGCTGACGGCAGCGTGAACTGGGGGAATCGCCGATAGGCGCTAAGGACGTGACGAATGCCATCGCGGTCCGGGCGCGGCGGCGTGAGGCCACGTTTCGCGATGGCTCTCACGTAGACGACCGTTGAGATAATGGGCCCAACGACGAAACCACCGATGAGGCCGCCGGCCCCCGAAGTGACGGCTCCCGCGCCGAGACGCGTGCCGAGCATCGTAAGCTTGTTGCCTACTTCGCCGGCGCTGATGATGCGAAACCGCTGATTTCGCGCAAGCCACAGATCGGCCAGGCGTGAGATCCGAGTAAAGAACAGGCCCAGCGGAATGAGCGGCACCCATCGGGCGAACTCCGGAAATCCGATCGCGCGTGCAATTGCATTTGAGAACGGGATGGCCAGCGTGAGAAGCACGACTGTCATCATGGAGAGGATCGCACTCAACCAGATGACGTGGCCGGCATCACGATCGCGCTCTGGCGTCATGACGGCGTCCTCATAACGCAGCGATGCCACCGGAGTCAGGATCGCCATGACACCGACGAAATAGTCGGAGATGCCAAACGCCTCCGGACCGTAGATCCGCGTAAGGATGGGCTGGGCGAAGTACGCGGCGGCAAGCGTAATGCCCGAGCCGGACATCAGCGACAGAACCGGGCCGCGGAACCCGGTGTCCGAGAATAGGCCCAGCAGCTTCTGCCGGAGGCTTCGAACTTCCGTCATCCGCTCGGGGCGGTGCCGAACCGGCCGCCGGGCCATGTTACGTGGAAGAATGGACGCAGCGTTGTACCGAACCGGCGTTTGAACTCGGCGATCGAAAATGTATTGGCACCCATGAAGTCGAATTCCTTGACGCCTTCAGCGGCGAGCCATTCGAGCAGACGTCCGACCATGACCGTCATCGCCGGGCCCGGTTCACTTCCCGATATCCAGTAGCAAGCCGTGTCGCGATTTCTGAGCAGCATCACGCCGCCTTTTACGTCGCCGTTCGAATCGCGCACGCCGAGCGTGGCCACATGTCCGCCCGCGCGCAGATCGTGAATGGCCGACACGAGCGGTGCTACCTGGAACGGACTCTTTCTGCCGCTCCGCTCATATGCCTGCTGGGCCATCTCGACGACAGGGTGGACCGTTTCCGATGAATCATCGAGCTCATACTGATTATGATAGCGCTCGAAAAGCCTTCTCGATGACGACGACCATTTGGCCGACCGATTCTCACCCGGCTGCGCCGTAAACGTGTAGAACGGCGTTGCAACGAGCCCCTGTCCGCGAGCCGGTCGGATGTCGACGATAGCGGGAGGGAGCTGCACGCGTGGCCGGTGCCGGAGCTGCTTGAGCGTCTTGAGCAAAACGGAGAGCCCGTCGCGCTGCTGATGGACACTTGTTGGATCCGGCGCTGAGCGAAGGAGAATCGGGGAGTAGTACGCCGTCGAGGGATGTACCAGCTTACGCAGAGGTCCGGCTCGCCTTGAAAAAGTGGCAATAGCCGCGACGTCGCTACCGTCATCGGTAGCAAAGACCAGCGAGGCCGTGGTGCCCGACGAGGTGGCAATGCCCCGGATGACGTCCGGGGCAGAAAACGGAGATGCAACGGCAGCTACTTCGGCCAGGGCGTTCCATCGCGCAACGGCGTCGGCATCATCCAGCGGTCGAAGTTCACGTTGTAGCATCAGAGAATGTACTGGCTGAGGTCTCGATTTTGTACCAGCGCCACGAGTCTCTCCCTCACCATATCTGCCGAAACGACGATACGGCTCTGCTCGATTACATCCGGTACATCATACAGGATCTCTTCCAGAAGTGTCGTCAGAATCGTGTGCAAGCGCCTTGCACCGATATTCTCGACTTCGGAGTTCACCTCAGCGGCGATCCGAGCCACCTCGCGGACGGCGTCGTCTTCGAATGTGATCTCCACACCCTCTGATGCCAGAAGCGCAGCGTACTGCTTCAGGAGTGCGTTCTTAGGCTGGGTCAGGATGTTATAGAAGTCTTCCTCGTTCAGGCTGTCAAGTTCAACGCGAATAGGGAAGCGGCCCTGCATCTCAGGAATGAGATCGCTTGGCTTTGAGACGTGAAAGGCGCCGCTGGCAACGAAGAGGATGTGGTCAGTGCGGACCATGCCATACTTCGTGGTGACGTTCGACCCTTCAACGATGGGTAGGAGGTCTCGCTGTACGCCCTCGCGCGACACATCCGGCCCGCCGCGGTCGCCTGCGGTGCGTGCCGCCACCTTGTCGATCTCATCGATGAACACGATACCGGACTGCTGGACGCGCTCCAGTGCTTCGCGCGTCACCTTGTCCATATCGATAAGTTTCTGTGCCTCCTCGGCCGTCAGGATCTCGCGCGCTTCGGCAACGCTCAGCCGCCGCTTTTTACGGCGCCGGTTTCCGCCCATGTTGCCAAAGAGCTCCTGCAGGTTCATTCCCATCTCCTCAAGACCCATGGGTCCGAACACCTGCAGCATCGGAGACTGATCGTTGGCGACCTCGATCTCAATCTCTCGTTCGTCGAGATCTCCCTTCTTCAGCTTCTCCCGGAATTTCTGACGGGTGCGCTCGCGAAGGTTTTCCTCGTCAGCGTCGGCTTCCGACGTTTCGGACGGCTCCTCCTGCGTGTGAGATGCGGCGGGCCCAAGCACAAAGCCGGGTTGTTGTGCACCGGCTGGCCGTGCAGGACCTTCGGGCGGAATGAGGATGTCGAGGATGCGCTCTTCGGCGTGACCACGCGCACGATCTTGCACGCTCCCTGTCTGCTCCTCGCGGACCATGTTGACGGCGATGTCGGCAAGGTCACGAATCATGCTGTCGACGTCTCGGCCAACGTAGCCGACCTCCGTGAACTTGGTCGCCTCAACCTTGATGAACGGCGCTCGAGCGAGGCGCGCCAGCCGGCGGGCGATCTCCGTCTTGCCCACACCGGTGGGGCCGATCATGATGATGTTGTTCGGCATGATCTCCTCCCGCATATCCTCAGGAGCATTCTGCCGACGCCACCGGTTACGGAGTGCGATCGCAACGCTCTTCTTCGCTTCCGTCTGGCCGATAATGTACTTGTCGAGTTCCGCGACGATCTCGCGCGGCGTCATCTCTCTATCCATAATGCCGTTTTTCCTTGATCGGTAATGTCGCCCGCTCGAACGCGCCGAGAGTGTCCGTGTTTTAGGGAGTTCATAAAAATGCACAACCGCGAGGCCTGAGCTTCACGGTTGTGCATTAATCACACGAGATCAAACGACTTCTAGACGCAACAGGCCGCGGCGCGACAGCAGCGTCCGGCCGGGCATCGATTATCGGGGCAGATCCGACGCTTTCTCCTCCTCATCTAGCGCGTCGGCCGTGAGGACATCATCCTCGAAGTCAACCTCGTCTACGACATCGTCTGAGTAATCATCATCGGAGTCGTAGTCGTCGCCGTAATAGTCGTGATCGTCGTAGTCGTCGTTAAAGTCGACCGGCTCGTCCTCACGAGTCAGGACTTCTTCCTGCACACGCTTTACGTCCGGGTGCTCGGATTCGACGATGAGGACAGTGTAGTCATACGGGAATCCACGGCGCTTCTCGAGCCGGACGGCGCCCAGCTCTTCAAGCGTGCTGATGATGGTCTTCGGGTCGTGGTCGCGGTCGTCGAAAATCTCCGACAGTTTCCGGAGCAGCGGCGTGAGGTACACCTCCTCATACTGACCGAAGAACGACTCGATGATTTCGAGCGTCTGCAACTGGACGGGATCCGTCACGTCGTGGTATTCCACCGGCTCGCGCTCAACAGTCGCACCATTGCGACCAGGAACGGCCACTGTGCCCGCCGGCGCGGCTTCGATCAGTTCGCGTCGCGATGCCTCGCTCAGCAAGTTGTGTGCGTCGAGAAATACCTCGGTCTCGGCGAAATGGATCGCCTCTGAGGTGGGCGCCGCTTCGAGCGCCGCAATGACGACGTTCCGGCCGCTCTTTTTGATCTGCTGCGCGAGCGGGAAGTACGGGCGATTACCCGTAAGAATGACGACGGTCTGGACGTCCCGCCGCGTATGCACGGTCGTGATGGCTTCTGCCGTAAGCTGTTGCTCCACGGCGCCGGTCTGCAGCGACTCAGGTACAAAGCGTGGTTCCGTTCCCTGTAAATAGAGGGAACGCTGGATGAAGAAGCCGTTGCCGCTCAGCGCGCTGAAATCGGCATAGGCGACCGATACCGACGGTTGCGTGCGATCTTCTTCAGCCAGGTACCGGCGTAGTTCATCCAGCATTTCTGTAATGAACTCATCGGGATAAGTGCCCTGCTTAACGCGGGAGCCGATCACGGTATATAGATTCTCGTAATCGACAAATATGGCAGCGCGGGAATCTCTGGAAAAGAGGGCGGGGTCGAGACGGGAGTAGCGCATGGATCAGTATTTAGATTCGATATGAAAGTTCGACATATCACCGACTGACTGCACCGGAAAATGGTGAGATATGATACGGCAGTCGATTGATTGAATGTCAAGTAAACAAACCGCGGACTCAATAGACCGTGGCGTGCGACGATGGATCACGTAGTCGTGTGATCGGCAACAGCGTCTAATTCGTGCACCGTGATGTGGTCGTTGGTGTAGATGCAAATCTCGGCAGCGATTTTTAGAGACTCCTCTACGACGGTTCGTGCATCGAGGTCGGTGCCTTTCCGCAACATCGCTCTCGCTGCTGCGAGTGCATACGGACCGCCGGAACCGATGGCGACAATATTATCGTCGGGCTCGATTACGTCTCCGGTGCCACTGATCAAGAGCAATCGATCAGGTGCTGCGACGGCGAGGAGCGCCTCGAGCCTGCGCAAATACCGGTCGGTGCGCCAATCTTTCGCAAGCTCCACAGCAGAACGTGTCACGTTACCGCCATATTGCCCGAGTTTGTCTTCAAATCGCTCAAAAAGCGTGAAGGCGTCGGCCGTGGCTCCGGCAAACCCCGCGAGGATCTTGCCGTCGAAAAGGGGGCGCACCTTTTGGGCCTTGTGCTTCAAGACGGTGTCTTTCATCGTGGCCTGGCCATCAGAACCAAGCGCCACCCGCCCCCCGTGCATCACACCGACAACGGTGGTGGAGCGAATTAAGGCAGAGGAATTCGTGCTCATATATAATGTGTGGTCGTCGGATATATACAATCGAATCGTTCGATCTTCATCTCATCGGAATTCGGTCAGAAAAGGATAGACGAACGAAACCAAAATTCGATTGTCCTGCGCCGTGATCTTCATTGTAATCAGAAATACGCGGATTTCCGCAGAGACGCAATAGACGGCGCGGTTCAAAGATGGTTCGGTTAAAACTTGTCAGCCGAACGCCGAACCCGTACGAATCGGTTCGAGGTCCATAGTGGTATGCCGAGCAACTATAAGACCCGGCCGCGTCTTTGGAGTCACTATCTGTGCCGGTTAGGACGAAGAATATCCCGGCACACAGAAATCAAACAATCCAAGATAGCCGTCCTGATCTAAGGGCGGAGCTGCTGTCGGTCCAGTTCCTGTAACTCCTGATCGGGCTGCTGCAGGATGACGAATGCGAAGTTCGTCTTATCAAGTGGCGCAGCGGGACGGATGTAGACGTAGCGTTCGTTTCGACCCGTGCGAACCGCCACCGAATCGACAACGCCGATGGGATATCCTTCGGGAAACGTGGTGCTGTAGCCGCTTACGATAACGAGATGGCCCGGCTCCACGGGGTCCGTCTTAACGACGTGCTCCATCAGGATGTGATCGTAGCGGTTGCCTTCCCAGCGTACAACGCCCTCGCTGCGGATTTCCTGCACGCGCGCCGGTATCCGAAAATCCACATTCAAGTATGGCATTACGCGCGCGTAGTTCTCGCTGACGAGTTCAACGCGCCCGATGACGCCTCGCTCATCGACCACGGCCATGCCTTCCTGCACGCCATCGCGCTGCCCGACGTCGAGCGTCAGAAAGTTCTGTTGACGCGTCAGATCTTTAGAGACGACGCGGGCGGGGAGGAGGTCATACTCGCTCGAGTCGACGAACGCGATCATCGATCGCAGACGCTCATTTTCGTACATCGCCTCGCGGCTGCGGGCGACTTCACTGGCCAGCTGGATATTCTCCTCGCGCAGAAACCGGTTCTCGTCGAGCGCACGGAAGAATCCGCCGGCCCACGCGAACTGGCTCTCCACCCAGGCTGTGGTGTCGAGCGCGGTTGCCCTCAGCGTGCGGACGATCGGCTCGTTCTGGGCCAGCATCACGCCGATCGACGCCACCAGCAAGACGAACAGGACAACCCAATCGCGTATGCGATCCCAGATGCGAGTCATGTAATGAGGATCAGGACAGCACGGTCTCGTGGCCGTCGATATCCTCGAGGACCTTGCCGGTTCCACGGACGACGGCCGTGAGCGGGTCTTCGGCGATATAGACGGGAAGCTCCACGCGGTTGCGGATCATCGTGTCGAGGCCCTTCAGCATCGCACCGCCGCCGGTAAGCATGATGCCGCGTTCGAGAATGTCGGAGCCCAGCTCGGGCGGCGTCCGCTCCAGGCAACGCAGCACCGCGGCACTAATCTGGCTGACGGAATCGCGCAGCGCCTCGCGTACATCCTCGGAAGAAATCGTGCGCACCTTCGGAATACCGCTGACGAGGTCGCGGCCTTTCACGGAAAGCTCGAGCTCGGGGTCGAGCTCGATGGCGCTGCCGATCTCACACTTGATGCGCTCGGCCGTCCGTTGCCCAATCAGCAGATTGTGATTTCGCTTGAAGTACTGCACAATCGCGTTGTCGAGCTCATCACCGCCCACACGTATCGACTCGTTGATGACGATACCCGAGAGCGCGATGACGGCGATCTCGGTTGTGCCGCCACCGATGTCGACAATCATATTACCGACCGGCTCCTGGACGTTCAGTCCGATGCCAATTGCCGCGGCCATGGGCTCATCAATGAGATAAACCTGGCGCGCGCCGGCATGCTCGGCCGAATCCCGAACGGCCCGCTTCTCGACTTCTGTGATGCCGCTGGGCACACAGACCACCATACGCCGGATCGTCGAAAACCAGCTCCGCTGGACTTTTCTGATGAGTCCACGAATAAGCTGCTCGGCCACCTCGAAATCGGCGATCACACCGTCTTTCAGCGGCTTGATCGTTTCGATGTCTTTGTGGGTACGCTCGTGCATCTGGAGCGCCTCGCGACCTATCGCGAGGATCTTCCTCGAGTTTCGGTGTACGGCGACGATGCTGGGCTCATTCAAAACAACTTTGCCGCCGAGGTAAATCAGGGTGTTGGCGGTACCGAGATCGATCGCTACGTCCATGGTCAGGCTTAAAATGCGTAACAACGCAGAAGTGCAGATTGATATAATGACAGGCGCTCATCCACTGCCGAACGTGGGCGCCGGAATATAAACGAGCGTCTCTGCCGAAGCGAAAAAGATGCCGCAAATAAGCATCCCCTTAGCTTCATGACGGATGATACACGATTCGCAGCGGATCCGCTGCACGCACCCGCCGAAATCAGTGGCGGAAATGCCGCTTACCTGTAAAGACCATGGCCAGGCCGTGTTCATTGGCGGCCGCGATCACCTCATCATCCCGGATTGACCCTCCCGGCTGGATGACAGCTCGTGCCCCGGCGCCTGCCGCCGCAAGCAATCCATCGGCAAACGGGAAGAACGCATCGGAAGCCACAACCGACCCGTCGAGCGAGAGATCGGACTTCCCGGCCTTCATCACGGCAATCTCGGAGGAGTCGATCCGGCTCATCTGGCCGGCTCCGATTCCAAGCGTGGCACCACCGCGCGCATACACGATCGCGTTACTCTTAACGTGCTTCACCACGCGCCACGCAAAGTCGAGATCGCGCCACTCGTCGTCGGTCGGTTGCCGCTCGGTGACCACACGGCTCGAGGCCTTCAGCGCGGCGGCATCGGGTAGCGATGCATCCTGGTCCTGAACGAGCAGCGCGCCGGCTACCGTCCGGACGTCCTGCCCCGACGTCGCCCTCGTCGTTTTGAGGCGAATCAGACGGCGGTTCTTTTTCTGTTTGAGGAGGTCAAGCGCGTCAGAATCGAACTCCGGCGCAATGATGATCTCGGTAAAGATCTCATCGATCGCCGATGCAGCCTCCACGTCGAGCGGGCGGTTGACGACAACGATGCCACCAAATGGCGACTGCCTGTCGGTTGAAAATGCTCGCCGATATGCAAGTTCGAGCGAATCGGCCGTGCCGACGCCGCATGGATTCGTGTGTTTGAGGATGGCGCACGATGGCCCAGCCTCGCCGAATTCCGCAATCAGGTTGATGGCCGCTCCGAGATCGAGGAGGTTGTTGTACGAAAGCTCCTTGCCGTGGAGCTGCTCATAGACTGCCGATGGACTTCCGTACAGCGCCGCCGATTGATGTGGGTTCTCGCCGTAACGCAGCTCTTGCGCGCGCGGGGCCGAAACGCGAAATGTCTCGGCCATGCGGTCGTCTGTCTGGGCGTCGGCCGAGAGGTAGGCCTCGATCGCACCGTCGTAAGCCGCCGTCAGCCGAAATGCCGATGTCGCCAGCCGCCGCCGCGTCTGCAGCGACAATGTGCAGCCATTCAGCTCCAGCTCGGATGCCACGCCGTCGTAATCACGCGGCGACGTCACCACGCCCACAAAGAAGAAGTTCTTCGCCGCGGCGCGAATCATCGTCGGGCCGCCGATGTCGATGTTCTCTGCCGCAATCGCATCATTGACATCAGCCGACGCAACCGCCTTCTCGAAGGGATAGAGATTGGTCACCACAAGATCGATTGGCGTAATCTCATGCCGCTCGAGATCCGCGAGGTCATCCGGATCGTTGCGGCGCGCGAGGATTGCGCCATGAACGCTCGGATGCAGCGTCTTGACCCGTCCGCCAAGAATCTCAGGGAAGCCCGTTAGCGAGGCCGCTTCGGTAACGTCCAACCCCGCCTCCGCCAACATCCGAGCGGTGCCTCCTGTCGAGATCAGCTCGATGCCAAGCGCCGAAAGCCGCTTAGCAAAGTCGAGCACGCCCAACTTGTCGAACACGGAAATAAGTGCACGCCGAACGGGCTGCAGGTCGTCGGGAGGGGGGAGGTTCTTGACTTCAATCATCGGTTAAGCGGTGTTGCCGGTGTCAGAAGAAGGGGTAATGGGATCGATGTGAACGCGGCGGCCGTCGATGCGGAGGCGATTCTGTGCCAGCAGCCGAAGTGCCTGTGGATAAAGCCGATGCTCGGCCTCGAGCACCCGCGATGCAAGCGTCTCAGGCGTGTCGTCAGGGAGCACCGGGACCGGCGCCTGAAGAATGATGGGCCCGGTGTCGTACGATTCGTCTACAAAATGCAGTGTGGCGCCCGACCACCTCACGCCCGACTCGATCACCGCGCGGTGAACGTTCATTCCGTACATCCCATGCCCCCCGAAAGCAGGCAAAAGCGCGGGATGCACATTAATGATTCGATGCCGAAAACTCTGTACAAGCCGTGTCGGGACGAGCTTCAAGTAGCCGGCGAGTGCGATCGTATCAACGTTGTGGGCAGCAAGGACGCCGAGTATATGATCTGCATCTGCGTGCTTGCCGTCGGGAATCACGTGCGTCGGGACGCCGAAGCGATCCGCGCGGCCAAGTACGCCGGCGTCGGGACGATTCGTCACCACCAGCTCGACAGAGCCCGGGACGTCTCCGCTCGCGACGGCGCGCAGAATTACTTCGGCATTCGAGCCGCTACCGGATGCAAAGACGGCGAGACGCATGGATCGGATTTAGGGAAACAACCATGTTAAGCAATCCATTCGCGGCTCTGCGGCCCGGTCCGCTAAAATCGGCATGAATCCTACGCAGTGACAGTCTCAAGAATCGAAAGCGACGCGGTGGTCTCATCGACCGACAGCCGCGCGCGAACACCGATCGGCACCGTGTTCTTGTCGGGAAAGTGGCCGTAGCGAAGACCGCGGGCGATGGGGTACGGGCGGCCGCGCAGGTAATCGTCGAAGACCTGGTCGAGCGTGAGCGACGGGCGGTCGTGCTTTGGCTCCCACTCGGTAAATC